>JALZWI010000269.1 GCA_023299895.1 Arenicella sp.
TCTCGTTCTTTAACGGCTTGTGAGGGCGCTTTATTAGTCGTTGATGCCTCGCAAGGTGTTGAAGCGCAAACGGTAGCGAATTGCTATACGGCAGTCGATTTAGGCTTAGAAGTGTTGCCAGTATTAAATAAAATAGACTTGCCTGCTGCAGATACGGAGCGAGTGAGCGCTGAAATTGAAGACGTGGTCGGCATTGATTGCTCAGGTGCACTGCATGTTAGTGCTAAAAGTGGCATTGGAATCGAGGAATTACTCGAACAAATTGTGCAAGAACTGCCGCCGCCTGTTGGAGATCCTGCTAAACCTCTGCAAGCTCTGATTATGGATTCGTGGTTTGACAATTACCTTGGCACTGTGTCATTGATACGCATTGTGCAAGGCACCATTAAGAAGGGCGATCGTATCAAAATGATGTCGACCGGCATCGGTTACAATGTTGAAGATTTAGGTATTTTTACCCCAAAACGATTACAAAAAAGTCAACTGCTGGCGGGTGAGGTGGGTTACCTTATTTCAGGCGTTAAAGATATTACCGGCGCCAAAGTCGGCGATACTATTACCTCTTTTAAAGATGGTGTAGAAGAGCAACTGGATGGTTTTCAGGAAGTCCAGCCACGCGTATTTGCGGGTTTGTACCCAATTAATCCAGCCGATTATGATTCTTTTCGCGACGCGTTGAGCAAATTAAGCTTAAACGATGCTTCTTTACGGTATGACCCAGAAGTGTCAGATGCGCTAGGTCTTGGGTTTCGTTGCGGTTTTCTTGGCATGTTGCATATGGAGATCATACAAGAGCGCTTGGAACGCGAGTACGATATGGATCTCATTACCACTGCGCCGACTGTGGTGTATGAAGTCTTGATGAAAAACGGTGATACTTTAAAGATTGATAACCCGTCTATGTTGCCCGAATTAAACCTGATAGAAGAAATTCGAGAGCCGATTATTACCGCAAATATGTTAATGCCTGAGGAATATATTGGAGCAGTCATGACATTGTGTATGGAAAAGCGCGGCCTTCAAAAGAATATTCAGTATTTAGGTCGTCAAGTGATGTTGCATTTCGAATTGCCATTGAATGAAGTGGTGATGGACTTTTTTGATCGTCTAAAGTCAGTCAGTCGAGGTTATGCATCTTTGGATTATGAAATTAAAGAATATCGAACAACCGACATGGTCAAAGTTGATGTTCTTATTAACGGAGAGTCGGTTGATCCTTTGGCGATTTTAGTGCATCGTGAACAATCTGTGTATCGAGGACGTGAGTTGGTAAAACGTATGCGCGAATTAATCCCGCGCCAAATGTTTGATGTAGCAATTCAAGCAGCGATTGGCGCAAAAATTATTTCACGCGAAACGGTTAAAGCATTACGCAAAAATGTTACAGCCAAGTGTTATGGTGGTGATATATCACGTAAACGAAAATTATTAGAAAAACAAAAAGAAGGTAAGAAACGCATGAAGCAAATTGGTTCTGTTGAAATTCCACAGGAAGCATTTCTAGCTGTTCTTAAGAAGGGAGACTAATTCGATGTTTGAAGTGATTTTGTTTAGTTTAGTTGTTGTAAGTGCAATTGTTATTCTGCTCTGTAAATATGTCTTCAAGGGCATTCCGCAAGGACAAACGAAAGTTATACCGATTGCAGATTATGATCATGAGCCTTGGTATCTCGATTATGCACGGTCGTTTTTTCCAGTTTTATTAGTCGTGTTTGTTTTGCGAGGCTTTATTGCCGAACCATTTCGTATCCCTTCTGGTTCGATGTTGCCAACCTTAGAAGTAGGCGACTTTATTCTAGTAAATAAGTTTAAATATGGTCTTCGTTTGCCAATCACTCATAATAAAATTGTCTCTATGAGTGATCCAGAGCGAGGCGATATTATGGTGTTCCGTTTTCCTGGTGATAATAAAACAAATTATATCAAACGAGTGATTGGCTTGCCTGGTGATGTGATTAAATACAATCAACAGCAATTAATACTTAATGGGCAGGTAATCGGTGTGCAGAGTGATGGTGAATACACTCCATTTGCACTGGATGGACGAGAGCGAGTACAAAATCGATATTTACAACAACTACCTAATTCTGACGATGTAGAGTTTTCTATCTTACTAGAAGGCCGGTCAGCTTCTGCCAACAAAAGAATTGCATTGCCTGAAGATACTGAATTCACTGTGCCTGAAGGGCAATATTTTGTAATGGGCGACAACCGCGATCATAGCTCAGATGGACGTTTTTGGGGGTTTGTGCCCGATGAAAATATCGTTGGTAAAGCATTCTTTATTTGGTTTCATTGGAATACCAATCAAGGTGGCGGGGTTGATTTATCACGTATTGGTGAGGACATCTAAACTGCTTAGTGATTACTAAGATGTTATTATTTATATGACTAAACTGTTCAAATTGAGGAGATTATTATGATTAGAAAATGCACACCGCCAAGTTCTTTCAAGCGACAAGCAGGTTGGACTTTTTGGAGCTTGTTATTTACTCTATCAGTACTTGTATTTTTTGCCTATGTAGTAATACAGTTAGTGCCAGTATATTCGGCTAATGAGAATATTAAAAATGCGATGAATCAAAGTGTGGATGATGAAGATTTATTGAAAGTGAACCGAACCACGATTGTTCGCAATCTGGATGCGCAATTGTATTTGGATGGATCACATAAATTGTTGGATTATAAAACGGATTTAGTGGTGCGTAGATCAAGACAAGTTTTTGCAGTTGAAACGCACTATCAACGTGAAATTCCGATGTTTTTTAATATAAGTTTGTTACTGAAATTTGACAATGTTGTAGAAAGAGAACTTTCAGAACGCTAAAACAGAGTTGTGAAAACCCAAATGGAGAAATTAGCTGCTTTAATGAGAAAGCTAGAATATGAGTTTGCTGACGATCAACTGTTAAAATTAGCGCTGACTCATCGAAGCAAGGGAGCACAAAATTACGAACGTCTAGAATTTTTAGGAGACAGCTTACTTGGTTTTGTTATTGCCGATTGGCTGTATCAAGAACATCCAAAACTTGCTGAAGGCAAATTGAGTCGAATGCGTTCCAGTTTAGTACGACGTGAGTCGTTAGCAGAAGTAGCCCGAGCTCTTAGTCTAAGTGAATTCCTTATATTAGGTGAAGGCGAACTGAAAAGTGGTGGTTTTAACCGAGACTCGATTTTGTCTGATACGGTGGAGAGTATAATTGGTGCTATTTATTTAGACTCAGGAATTAATCAGGCTCGACAATTTATCGAAAGAAACTTTAAAGATCTTGTCGAATCATTGTCAGAGGACAGCACATTTAAAGATGCGAAAAGTAAGCTACAAGAACTTATGCAAAAAAAAGGCTTTGCCTTACCGCAGTATGAAATTATCGAGACTACTGGCCAGCAACATATGCAGGCATTCACTGTTGAGTGTACTTTACCTGATAGTGAGGAGAAAGCGACAGCCACAGCTGCCTCACGTCGATTAGCCGAACAAAAATCAGCCAACATGGTTTTGAAGTCGCTATACTCTCAAACATTACTTCAACAAAAAAATAAATTAAAACGAGCCT
>JALZWI010000270.1 GCA_023299895.1 Arenicella sp.
TATTTGATGAAATATCAAATCTGATTGATACAGGTGAATATCCTGCTGGAAGTAAATTACCAAGCGAGCGCGAACTCGCAGAACACTTTAAAGTAAGTCGCCCGACTATTCGAGAAGCTATTATCGCTCTTGAAGCCAAAGAAGAAGTATCAGTAAAGGCTGGGTCTGGTGTCTATGTATTGGGCAACAACCTGATAAATGATGATTTCAGTCGTGAAATCAGTGCCTTTGAATTGCTTGAAGCACGTGTATTACTTGAAGGTGAAGCGGCTGCACTAGCCGCTCAAATGAGAACAACAGAAGAACTTGCCGCTCTGGCTGAAGCTTTAAGCAACATTGAACAAGAGGATATTGAAGACAACACGTCAGCAGGTGCTGATCGACAATTTCACACTATCATCGCTCAGGCGACTCACAATCGAGTAATCCTAAAACAAATACAATTTCTTTGGGACATTCAAGAAAACTTAGACCATATCAAAGCAGCCCATCAATCAGTTTGCATTAAAGAAAGAGACTCAAGAATCACTGACCATAAAGCTATTTATAATGCGATTAAAGATGGTGATTCGAACAGCGCACGTGAGACCATGCGAGGTCATTTCAAGGATTTACTGCAGGCAATGCATGACGAAACCGAGCGTCAAGCGGTTGAAGAAGCACAGAAAAAAGTCTCCGATATGCGTGAGCGTTTTTCACTGGGCGTATTAGTAAACTCAAACTAACAACTGTATGAGCCTTAAAATAAAAATGGATTAGCGAATAGATTAATTTTCCTTCTAAATCAATTCATACAGCAGTTTAAACTCTTCAATTGTGCTGTTACTCTACATGTTTAAAGTATTAAAGCATGTATTAATAATGTCATCATTAGCAAACATACGCATTGTATTGGTTCGCGCATTTCACCCAGGTAATATCGGCTCGGCAGCGCGTTCAATGAAAACCATGGGACTAAGTGATTTATGCTTAGTCAGTCCAAAAGATTATCCGCACCCTGTAGCCACTAAAATGGCAGCTGGTGCCGCAGATACGCTCGAAAAAGTCACTGTCGTTGATTCATTGTTAGATGCTATTGAAGATTGCACTGTCGTGATTGCAAGTACCGCCCGTCCGCGTGGTTATGACTTGCCAGAATTATCACCTGAAAAAGCAGCGCAGCATTTACTTGAAGGTGCAAAAAGCAAACCCGTCGCATTGATTTTTGGTCCAGAGCGAATGGGCTTGCACAATGACGATATTCAACATGCTAAATACCGAGTGACTATTCCAGCCAATCCTTCGTATAGCTCTTTAAATATGGCCGCTGCGGTTCAAATATTAAGCTACGAGATTTACAAATCATCGCTGAGCCCGAAACCAAGTAGTCATGATAGTGGCTCTGGAGCACGCGAGCTACCTAGTTCTAAAGATATAGAGCGCTTATACGCCCATTTAGAAGCCGTGTTAAGCGATATCAAGTTCTTACGTAGCCACAGCGGTGAAACAATGCAACGTATACGGCATTTATTAACACGCGCCGAACCAGATGTTTTAGAGACCAATATCATTCGAGGTATTCTTGCTTCAATTGAAAAAGCACTCAAACAAACTCCTTAGCATCTTAACCACCTATTGCTAGCTTATCCGATGACAACTGCCTACTCAACCATTAGAATATGGATCATAATCGCAAGTGCGGAACAGCAATGAGGAACCTCAGTAATGACTCAAATAAGACATGATTGGACTCGTGAAGAAGTTCTGGATCTAATTCGACTACCTTTCAACGATTTGTTGTTTAAGGCTCAGTCAGTGCATCGAGAATTTCATAATCCCAATGAAGTACAAATCAGCCGTTTACTCTCGATAAAAACTGGTCGCTGCCCTGAAGATTGCGCGTATTGCCCACAAAGTATTCGTTTTGACACAGGACTCAAAGAAGAAGAGCTGTTGGAACTTGAGAAAGTCGTAACACAAGCAAAAGATGCTAAAGCGTCTGGCGCAACACGATTCTGCATGGGCGCCGCATGGCGTAGCCCAAAAAATCGCGACATGCCGTTGCTCACTGAGATGGTTAAACACGTGAAAGAACTAGGGATGGAAACCTGTATGACGTTAGGAATGCTAACGCCAGAACAAGCCGGCGAATTTGCCGAAGCAGGTCTTGATTATTACAATCATAATTTGGACACCTCTGAAGAGTACTACGACAAAATCATTACGACCCGAACCTATCAGGACCGTTTAGATACCATTGCTCACGTACAAAATGCGCAAATCAAAGTATGCAGTGGCGGCATCTTAGGGTTGGGCGAACAAGAGCAAGATCGAGCGGGTTTATTAATGCAATTAGCCAATTTGTCTCAACATCCTGATTCGGTGCCCATCAATCAATTAGTACGAGTAGAGGGAACGCCTTTAGCAGAAAACCATGATCTGGATTCAATCGATTTTATTCGTGTCATTGCAGCCGCTCGCATCATGATGCCAAAAGCCTCAGTACGTCTATCTGCAGGGCGTGAAGAAATGAGTGACGAAATGCAAGCAATGGCATTCTTTGCCGGCGCTAATTCAATATTTTATGGCGAAAAATTGTTAACGACTGATAATCCTGGCGAAAATCATGATATGGCTCTATTCGAAAAGCTGGGTATTGGCGTGCAGGCAGCTCAACAACTACAACCCGGATCTGAGAGTACCCCAGTAACAATTTCAGTCGAACCAGGCAATCCGCAAGTAAGTCCCACACAAATTATCGTCGAGCATCCGCAAGCCGTGAGTGCATAAAGACTGTTTGCAGAATCATTTGAAAACTCTGTAAGTGACTAACTGGAACACGACTGCATGAACGGCAGCAATTTTGATCAGCAGCATCTATGGCACCCGTATGGCCCGCCACCCAGTAAAACATTAGTAAAAAATCTACTTATTAAAGAAGCTGATGGCGTTTACCTTGGCTTAGAAGATGGCAGTCGTGTTATCGACGCAATGTCTTCTTGGTGGTGTGCAATTCATGGCTATAACCACCCAACGATCAATGCAGCGATAAAATCACAAGTTGATAAAATGTCTCATGTGATGTTTGGTGGTTTAACACACGACCCAGCGATTGAACTTGGCAAAAAATTACTCGACATCACGCCAAGCTCTTTACGACATATTTTCTACTCAGACTCTGGTTCAGTCGCAGTCGAAGTCGCTTTAAAAATGGCAGTGCAGTATCAATTTGCTCGCGGTCAAAAAAATAAGCATAAGTTTTTGACTATCCGCTCTGGCTATCATGGCGACACATTTGCCGCCATGTCTGTTTGC
>JALZWI010000271.1 GCA_023299895.1 Arenicella sp.
CTGTCAGTCATGTTACAGCAGCGTTATAAGATTGAATCTTTATTTAACGTGCCGCCGAGTGCGTTTTTCCCTCCGCCAAAAGTCGACTCGGCAATAGCGCAACTTAGTGTGTTAACTGAACCGTCGCATCCTATCGAAGACAGTGATCAATTTGCGAAATTGGTTAAACAAGCTTTTTCTCAACGGCGTAAAACCTTGCGAAATACTCTTAAGGGCTTACTTACTGCAGATCAAATAGAATCGATTGATGTTGATCCAGTGGCCCGCGCTGAAACACTGAGCGTGATCGATTTTATTAAGTTGGCAAATCTTTCTAGCGGAGATAAATAAAAGCATCGCGGTAGCTTTTTAGGCTCTTTTTTGACAATAAACCTTGAATCAAGCCAACCTTTACCCTATATTCCCTCGCTCTAGCTAAGAATTCGCGCGAAATCACGAATTTATTTTGTATAAACAAAAAGCAACACAGATAACCGAGGTTAATAACATGAAAGCAGATATCCACCCACAGTATGGCCAAATACAAGTGACTTGTGCTTGTGGTAACAAATTTGAAACAGGTTCTACACTTGGTAAAGAGCTACATGTAGAGATTTGTTCTGATTGTCATCCTTTTTACACAGGTAAACAGAAAGTAATGGATACTGAAGGCCGCGTTGGTCGATTCAAGTCTCGTTACGGTAAAAAGTAAGCTTTTTACAAATGTTTTTAAAAAAGGTGCTCTTAGAGCACCTTTTTTGTGTCCAGAGCTAGGTACTCTTGGCGTATGTAAAGGAGTGTATATGCCTGCATTTTTATAAATGCAGTATTGCGGGGAAACCCATCACATGGCAATCTACGCTGCCGCTCCACCAGTAAAGATAAAAACAATGACAGAATCAAGATTCCAGCAAGCTCAACAATATATTCCTGGCGGCGTTAACTCGCCGGTTCGCGCATTTAAAAGTGTAGGTGGTGACCCTGTCTTCATCAAACGAGCAAAAGGTGCGTATCTTTGGGATGCGGATGATAAGCAATATATCGACTACGTAGGCTCATGGGGTCCAATGATTTTAGGGCATGCGCACCCTGATGTAATCAAGGCGGTACAAGAAACAGCGGAAAATGGGTTGAGTTTTGGAGCGCCGACTGAAATTGAAACGCAGTTGGCAAAAAAGATTTGTGAGCTGATTCCTAGTATCGATAAAGTACGCATGGTTAGTTCAGGCACTGAAGCGACTATGAGCGCTTTACGCCTGGCGCGCGGTTTTACTGGTCGCGATAAAATAGTTAAATTTGAGGGCTGTTATCACGGTCATTCAGATAGTCTATTGGTCAAAGCAGGCTCTGGTGCTTTAACCTTTGGCGTACCGACCTCGCCAGGGGTGCCAGCGTCTTTGGCAGAGCACACACTTACGCTGCAATTTAATAACCTTGAGCAAGTACAAAATTTATTTGCAGAGATAGGTGATCAAATAGCGGCGGTTATCGTTGAACCAGTCGCCGGTAATATGAATTTGATTCCGCCTAAGGATGGGTTCTTGCAAGGCTTACGTGAAGTGTGTGATCAACACTCAAGTGTATTGGTTTTTGACGAAGTCATGACAGGTTTTCGTGTTGGTTTAACTGGCGCTCAAGGTTTATATAATGTGCGGCCAGACTTGACTTGCTTTGGCAAAGTAATTGGTGGCGGTATGCCAGTAGGGGCCTTTGGTGGCAGTGCCGAAATCATGAGTCATATTTCGCCTGAAGGGCCTGTTTATCAAGCAGGTACGTTGTCTGGGAATCCAGTTGCTATGGCAGCTGGATTAAAAACCTTGGACCTCATTTCAACACCTAATTTCTTTGAAGGCTTGACGGTAAAAGTTAAAAGCTTATTGCTTGGATTAAAAAGCGCGGCAGATGCAGCAAACATACCAGTAGCAACTCAGGGTGTGGGCGGTATGTTTGGTTTGTTTTTTACAGATGCGGAGCGGGTTGAGAGCTTTGACGGTTCAATGGCCTGCGATTCTGGGCGGTTCAACACGTTCTTTCATGGCATGTTAGAGCAAGGTATCTATCTAGCACCTTCTTCGTTTGAAGCGGGCTTTGTGTCCGTTGCTCATAGTGAGAATGACATTGCTGATACGATTGAGCGAGCCAGTTTGGTTATGCAGACTCTTTAGGTTTACGCCCTTGAGCAATCGGGATATTAACTGGATAGTGAAATGCCTTACCCGTAATTGTGGAGTAGATGGCGGCAATAGTTAACACGAATTGAATTAGCAGTAGCAATACAATAAAAAATATACCGATGATGGCGAATACTAGAAATAGGGCTAATAATAGATAAAGGTAAATGGTTATTTGGAAGTTAAGTACTTCCCTACCTTGCTTATCAATAAGTTCACAAACGTGTCGATGGCGAATCCAGAGCCAGTAAGCGACCAAAAAATTAGCCAGTGGTATGCCAGTAAATATCAATAAACCAGTAGCATGAAGTTTTGGAACAATATTTTTTTGATCAGTTTCGGCACTATATTTTTCAAGGTTAGGTTGCCGACGTACTAATAAAATCATTGCCGACAAGCCACTCATCAGACCACCAATAATCAACATCACTACAGTAAAGAACTGGATACCAATAGTCGCATCGACACCAAGTAAAAACCTAATTAGAGGTAACAATGCGGTTCCAATGAATAGCATTGCAATTGATAGAAATATCCAGACAGGCAAACGATCAACCATAAATCGAAATTGTTATGTTGTGGGCGCTGTATTAAAGCACATAAGGTGCTAGAATCGCCGATTAATTTTTATATCATATTAATTTTCAACAAGGATCTAGCTGTATTAAAGCTAGATGTGCATCTTTTAAATAGGTACTTATTATGCGTGATTTTCTTTTTACCTCTGAATCTGTTTCAGAAGGACACCCTGACAAAGTTGCTGATCAAATTTCAGATACGGTACTTGACTATCTATTAGAACAAGACCCTAATTCAAGAGTTGCTTGTGAAACCCTAGTTAATACTGGATTGGTAGTCTTATCTGGTGAAATCACCAGTAAGCAAAATCTTGATGGTGTTACTGAGCGTGTTCGTAATACGATCAAAGAGATCGGTTATGATCGTTCTGAATTAGGCTTTGATTATCGTAGCTGTGCTGTGATGATTGCGCTTGATCAACAATCGCAAGATATTGCACAAGGCGTTAATGAGGGTGAAGGTTTAGATCTTGATCAAGGTGCAGGAGATCAAGGGTTAATGTTTGGCTATGCTTGTACTGAAACCGATGTGTTAATGCCGATGGCGATTGAGTACTCTCACCGTTTGGTTAAAAAGCAATCGGAAGTTCGTAAAAGCGGTCAGCTAGAATGGTTGCGACCAGATGCTAAATCACAAGTTACGGTTCGTTATGTTGACGGTAAGCCTGCGTCAATTGATACAGTGGTTTTATCAACCCAACACGGTGAAGAAATCACTCACGCACAACTTGAAGAAGCGATCATTGAAGAAGTAATTAAGCCAGTTCTACCGACTGAGTTGATTAATTCAGACACCAAATATTTAGTTAATCCGACCGGTCGTTTTGTAATCGGCGGACCCGTCGGTGATTGTGGTATTACAGGACGTAAAATTATTGTTGATACTTATGGTGGTGCAGCTCATCACGGTGGTGGTGCTTTCTCAGGTAAAGATCCATCAAAGGTTGACCGCTCAGCGGCCTATGCTGGTCGTTACGTGGCAAAAAATGTTGTTGCTGCAGGCTTAGCAACTCGTTGTGAAGTTCAAGTTGCTTATGCTATTGGTGTTGCAAAACCAGTTAGCTTAATGGTTAACACGTTTGGCACCAATGTCATTGATGAGGAAAAAATCGAAGCCTTAGTCGCTGAACATTTTGACCTTCGCCCGAAAGCAATTATTCAAACTCTAGATTTGAAACGTCCAATTTATCGTAACAGTGCTGCCTATGGGCACTTTGGCCGTACCGAATCAGAATTTACTTGGGAAGCAACTGATAAAGCAGATGCACTTAGAACTGCTGCAGGCTTGTAATTAAGCTACTTAAAAGCCAATTTAAATATGTACAAAGGAGCCAATCGGCTCCTTTGTACATATTTGCTTAGACACTTAAGCATGCAAATCGGGAATTAGATTACTTTCTAACCTTGAGATAGCGTCTTTTAATTGAAGCTTTTGTTTTTTTAATCGGCTTATTTCGAACTGGTTATTATCAAGTTTGATTCCAAGGTCTAGGATTGCTTGATCCAAGTCACGATGTTCTTGTTTTAGTTCAGATAATTCTTGAATAAGCATTTGCTTTTCATTTTGGGTAATTGCCATCGCTCCACCTCTCTGTTAACGATACGTTATTCAGATTAATATAGTTGTTGGTATGCAACTTGTTATAGCCTAATTTTATGAAAAATCAAAATAAACAATTAATTGGCAATTGAATTTACCGGTCGTGAAATATCTAGTAGAGCTGATGGGTTTGAAAAGCGACTATTATTTAACCAAGCTATATTGCAATATTTGTCCTGATTTGGATTTAGTATTAAAATCCAACATAGCTTATCTGTGAAGGTTAGTCGTCCATCATATTGGCTCGGAAAAGATCTAACCAAAAACAGTACTCAAGCTGTTATCAGGTCAGTAGCGCAGAAGAATTTATTTATCGAACAGCATCTGCTTGATTAAGTTTCTTCGCAACCACAGGGAAGTAACAATAACCGCAGAGACATGAATAATGACCAATATCCAGAGGGATTCCACGAGAAATTCATGCCACTCGTTCACATCGTTATCAAAGCCCCAATCAGTATCTTGTAGCCAGCCAGTAAAGACTGCTGATAATAGGCCAAACCACATTAGAAATGTGGCGCAACTACCAAAGGCATTATGCCCTATAGGTTCTTGTGCTTGGCGAGTCTTCAACTCCTTAATATGTTCTTTTAGACTGTTCGGTGTTGGTAAAAAATTAGTGATTCGGTTTGGCCCGCGCGCATAGCTAAAGCCCCAAATAATGCGAAATATCACCAAGCCAAATATTGTCCAGCCAACATACATGTGTACGGTATAGCCTTCTTCTGTATAGAAATAATTAGCAAGGAAGAGCACAGCTACCAACCAATGTATACTGCGGGTTACAACGTCCCAACCTAGATTTTTAACAGGCTTAGCCATATTGGTTGTTAATCGATTATGCTCGATCTATAAAAACAATATCAAATTAAAAAAAGGCGCAGTATTGATCGAACAACACCGCGCCAAGCTTTTTACTATTGAAGACAAACTAAATATTAATCTTCTATTTCAAATTTTTCATGATAATCATTTCTAGCGTTACGAACATCTTCAAACTGAGCTATTGCACCATCATAATCATCAGCTTCAGCTAAGGCGATGGCTTTATCAATGCGACCAATTGCGTCATCTAGACCGTCTTGAAATTCTTGATATTGAGGTGTGCCAGCTTCCATGAAGCTAGGAACTTCATCTTTGTTGGCAACGACCGCGGCACGCACTGTTTGTAGGATAGATAAAAGTTCAGGCGCGGTTTTAGCATCTCGTACACCGCGAAGACTACGACCAACTTTTTTAAAGTTCTGGCTAACAGCGCTATTCCCATCTGCTTCTACAGCATGCGCGGACAGAGACAAAGTAAAAGAAAGCACAGCTGCAATAAAGACAGCCTTAATAACAGTTAAATAGTAGTGAATCATAAAATACTCCGATTTAAGTAAATATTAATAATAATAC
>JALZWI010000272.1 GCA_023299895.1 Arenicella sp.
TAATGAAATTTTAGCATTCGTTTTCATGCGTTGATTTTAATACTTAGACTTAACTCTAGGTCAAGGTAAAATTTCTACTGGTTGCGATCTAATTAATGCCTTGATGAATACAGAGTGCTTAGGTTGCTTTGATGAAAAAACAAGTAACTAGCGACCTTGTTATGACTCTTGATAAGAATCACACTCACTGGCAAATTTAGCTATTATGTGTTGCAGGGTCAAAGGCCAACGCATCCTGACATTTTCGTCATCGATAACTTAAGAGATAATTATGAGTTCAGAGATAAAATCAATTGGTCAGGTAGCGAAACAGCTAAACGTCAGCACTTATACGCTTAGGTATTATGAGAAAATGAGTTTGATGGCACCGGTTAATAAAGATGCAGGCGGGCGACGCCAGTACCAAGACCAGGATATAGAGCGAGTTAAATTTATCAAGCGCGCACAGCGAATGCACTTTTCGCTTGAAGAAATTCGAGAGTTAATTAACCTAGACCTAGCGGCGGTTGTTGAAAAACCACAAGCACAAAAAATGGTGCGACAAAAACTAACCCAAATCGAAGAGAGCTTGAGTGATTTAACACGCTTAAAGAAAGACCTTAATCAAATGCTCAACGCCTGCATTGACAGTAGCAATGAAGAAGTTTGTCCGATCATGAAAGGCTTTAAAGAAACTTAGAAGTCCGAATAAGTTAACCCAGCCTATGCTATACATTGGCAATCTCAGATCACAATAGCACTAAGTTAATGTTGTTTATATGTATATGAATTAGTATGCAGTTAGAAATAAATAAGCTTAAATAAGTTATGATAATTTTTTATCAATTATAAAATACTCATTCGCTCTCCAAAATTACATCAATGAAAAAACATTCAAACATAACGTTTCAACGGCTCATAAAAGGCGCCTTTTTGAGCGTATTATTATTGTTGTCTGCTTGCAGTGTTGAGAATGCTGTCGATAGGATTATTGACAGAGTTGTCGAGAGAGTTTTAGATCTTGATGATGAGCTGAGCGCTTGTTTGCCCGAGACAGAAGCTAAAGCCTTTGCTGAATCAGCTGTTGATGAGTTATTAAATGAAGGCCTTTCATTTACGGCATCTGCATCTGAAGTGCCTTATTATCGTTTTAGTATTGATCAACCACAGGCGATCACTATCACAGCAATGGGAGAATCGGCAGACCCTTCAATAACGTTATTTGATTCTCAAGGAAACAATATCCAAGAAAATGATGATTTTGGAGAAGGTTATAACTCTAGAATACCTCTGAATGAGCCACTAGACCCTGGAACTTATTGTATAAGCGTTAACGCGCTGGAGGACGATGACCATCCGATTAATTTATCGTTAAAGACGTTTATTGAGACTGATTTAGAAACTGATAATCTGACTGCTTGTTTACCTGAAACCGAGGCTAAGACTTTTTCTGAATCAGGGATTGATCAATTGCTAGAAGAAGGATTGTCTTTTACAGCCTCTGTTTCTGAGACACCTTTTTATCGATTCAGTATTGATCACCCACAGGCGATCACTATTTCATCTGAAGGTGAGTCAGCAGATCCGACATTAACGTTGTATGACTCGCAGGGTAATGATATCGCAGAAAATGATGATTATGGTGATAGCTATAATTCGAAAATGAATTTCAAAAAACCATTGGAGGCCGGAGTTTACTGCATTGGTGTTGGGGCAATAGAAAGTGATTTCATATCCATCCGAACTTCGATTGAGGTTTTTGATGAGCGCTCCATTGACCACGGATCTTACGATCTTGTTGACGAGGTACCTCCGCTGGATGGCAGTTATCCGATTTCAACATTTGTATATTCAGACAATCGTGCTAGCACCGATGTGACACTTGGGGAGAAAGCTATTTGGTATCGAATAGACGTAAACGCACCCAGTATTTTCTTTTTTGAAGCCAACGCCATGGACGATAGTGAAATTGATCCCGAACTTAGTTTATTTGATATTGATGGTATCGAGGTTGCTTATAATGACGACGGACTTGGGACTGATAGTTTACTTGCTGCGCGTTTAGAACCAGCAACTTATTTACTTGCGTTAAGCCAAGCAGAAGAAACGGACTCTGAATTAGTTCAGGTTTTGGTTGAGCGCTACGCGAAAACTGAACTTAAGTAATGAATATGATAGCGTTGTCAGGTATTTAATTGTGAATCGACATCTTCTTAAGCAATTCAAGATTCAATATATGACACCTTTTTTCTTGGTCATCAGTTGCTCCAAATAGCCGCCGTATAATTTGATTTTTTAAAGCGTCTCAAACATACTCATTGCTAACCGTGGTCCTACACTATTTACTAAAACCCCAGTTATTGTAAAAACTGTATTAAAATTTAACATTCAAGACTTATATAACAATAAAGGTAAGCCTAATGCTTAACTCTCTTTTTAAAACTGTAATCACTACAAGCTTATTAGTATTTATGATGTCCTATGCTGGCGCTCATGAAGACTCTAATGAAACAAGCACAGCCAAGAAGAGTGTTTTAGAGATCGCCTTAGCTTCTCAACCAGCTGAGGTCCAAGTAAGGTATGCAGCCCGCAACCCGAAAGAAACTTTAGAATTCTTTGGAATTAAGCCTGGTATGAATGTTGTGGAAATACTACCTGGTGAGGGCTGGTATACTAAAATTTTGTTACCTCATTTAGGGCAAGAAGGTAATTTAGTTGGTGTTGATTACCCACAAGCGCTATGGACAAATTTCAGTTGGATGACACCAGAAGATCTTGAGGGGAAAAAAACATGGGTTAGCACTTGGACTGCCGACGCGCAAACGTGGCGCACCGACAACTCGGCTAATATTAGTGCTTTTCAGTTTGCAGAAATGCCAGCCGATTTCAAAGGTACAGCTGATGCTGTTCTATACTTTAGAGCCATGCATAACTTAGCCAGATTTGACGCTGAACAAGGTTTTCTGGGTGCCGCTCTAAAAGAAACTTATGATGTACTTAAGCCTGGCGGCATTGTCGGTATTGTGCAACATCAAGCACGCGAAGATCGTCCAGATGAGTGGGCCGATGGCAACAATGGCTACCTTAAAAAGAGTTTTGTAATCAGTACAATGGAAGACGCCGGTTTTGTGTTTGTTGGTGGGAGTGATGTTAACGAAAACGCAAAAGACCAAGCAACTGAAGGTGATGTCGTCTGGCGCCTACCTCCAGTATATAACACATCAAAAGATGATGAAGAAAAAGCCGCTATGACCGCAATTGGTGAGTCTCATCGAATGACACTAAAGTTTCGCAAGCCAAGCTAAAAGGAATGCAATAAAGGGCCAGACCTTGAATTGTGAATCGACATTTCCTTATGCAATTCAAAATTTAAGTCTTGACCTTTTTTTTATTTTTACCGACCCAAGAGCAGAAAATTAAATAATTACTACTCCGAGCTCGTTGATACAGTCCATAATTTCTGCATCATCAATTAGTCTGCTCATAAGCTCAAAGCTAGTGGTCAACCTACCTTTAAAAAAGGGAGTTTTCGCACAACGTGAAAATTAATGATGCATGTGCAAGAACTATGTACACCTTGAGGGTATACAACTTATAAGAACTAGTGCAGGAGCAACTGTCACAGGCGCACCTTTAATTGGTCTTTACTAAAGACCAACCACCAACCCAAACCAAACCACCCCCCCAACCCATCCATTATTCAAAAAAGCCTGAAAACAAGGCTCTCGCAAACGATCCCGAATCAACCATTGCTGATAAACAAAAAAGCCAGCAACCAATACTAAGGCAAACAAAAACGACACCGAAATATTCAACAACCCCATCAGCACTAACCAAAGACAAACAATCGCGTTCTGCAATAATCCAATTACTCGTTTATCCCAATCGCCAAAATAAATCGCAGTAGAATATATACCAATCTTTAAATCGTCTTCTCGATCAGACATGGCGTATTGCGTGTCGTACACCAATACCCATAAAAAGTTCACCAGCATTAACAACCAAAAGGTCAAGTCAAAGGCATGATCAAAGGCCACAAATACCATTGGAATGCTAAACGAAAACGCCAAACCTAAAACCAGCTGAGGGGCTTGAATAAAGCGTTTCATGAATGGGTAAGCAATGGTGATCGCGGCTCCCGGAATCGCCCAAGGCCAGACTCGCATGGGTAAGAATCCGAACATCAATATAAGCGCGATAGTGCCTAATAGTACAAAGAGACCTAGGGCTTGTTTAGCCGATAAGTTACCAGCGGCGAGTGGTCGTTGCTTGGTTCGCTCTACCTCGCCATCGATATCTCGGTCTGCGTAGTCGTTAATCACGCAGCCTGCGCTGCGCATAATAAATACCTCGATCACAAATACCCAAACTATCAATGAGTTGGGTTGCCCTTGCCCAGCAATCCCGTTCCCAGCAATCCAAAGCGCCCAAAGGGTTGGCCATAACAGCAGTAACCAACCGATTGGTTTGTCGACACGCATTAATTGTAAGTAGTGATATATTTGAATTTTCATAGTTACAGCCTTGAGCGAGTTAAGAGCAGCCTTGAGCGAGAACGAATAAAAAGCGCTTACGCATTGATGTACCCTTCTTTTGAGCCAATCCAACGATCTATTAAGGGATCAATATTCTCAGGTGTTTTAGCCGCTACTTTAGTTGCACAAGCATCAATCTTTGGCAGCAAGTGGTTATCACGAATTAGATCTGCAACTTTAAAGGTAATGCTACCCGTTTGTCGAGTACCAAGTAACTCACCTGCGCCACGAATCTCTAAATCTTTTTCAGCAATCACAAAGCCGTCATTGGTCTCGCGCAAAGTTCGTAAGCGCAGTTTTGCGTGTTGGCTTAAGGGTGTTTGGTATAACAAGATACAAAAAGATTTTTCACTACCTCGCCCGACTCGGCCACGTAACTGATGTAATTGTGCCAAGCCCATGCGTTCTGAGTTTTCGATAATCATTAAACTAGCGTTGGGCACATCGACACCAACTTCGATCACTGTGGTGGCGACTAACAAGTCTAGCTTGGCATCTCGAAAATCCGACATGACGGCTTCTTTTTCTTTGGGTTTTAATCGGCCATGAATTAAACCAACATTGACGCTTTTTAGCGAGGCACTTAACTCTTGCTCAGCCTCGGTGGCGGCTTGCGCCTCTAACACTTCAGATTCGTCGATTAAGGGACAAACCCAATACACTTGTCGGCCTTGTTGGCAGGCGACTCTGACGCGTTCGACCACTTCATCGCGGCGCGTTTCAGAAATAACCACGGTTTCAACCGGAGTTCGTCCAGGCGGTAGCTCATCAATACTTGAAACATCCATATCGGCATAAAAGCTCATAGCTAAGGTACGCGGGATCGGTGTTGCGGTCATCAATAATTGATGCGGTACTTTACCTTTTGGGGTTTTGCCGCGTAAGGCGAGTCGTTGCTCAACACCAAAACGATGTTGTTCATCAATCACGACTAAGCCAAGCTGATGATAGTCGACCGAGTCTTGGATTAACGCATGCGTACCAACAGCAACTAACAGCTCGCCATTGGCTAGGGCTTCGAGCGTTTCTCTTTTTTGTTTAGCAGGTGTTTTACTGGCCAGCCAGCCAACGTTAATACCGAGCGGCTCGAACCAATTTGTGAGGGTGCGATAATGTTGATCCGCTAATAATTCAGTAGGCGCCATCATCACCGTTTGCAGGCCTGCACTCACCGCATTTAACATGGCAACGGCCGCCACCACGGTTTTACCCGAACCAACGTCACCTTGAATGAGTCGCATGGCTGGCACAACCTGAATTAAATCTTTTTCAATCTCTTGATTAACGCGGGCTTGCGCCGCGGTTAAGGTAAAGCCGAGGGCTTTAGAGAACTGTTGTTGTAACTTGGCATCAGCTTTTAACACTGGCGCGGTTTCGGTGCGTCTGAGATCACGTGATTTACG
>JALZWI010000273.1 GCA_023299895.1 Arenicella sp.
TTGCAATGGCTTATGTTTCAAATGGGTGGTATTGGCCCTATGCAAGGCCAAGCGCATGTATTTAATCGTTATGCGCCAGAAAAAATCCCTTTCGCGATAGAGCGATACCAAAAAGAGACACGCCGCTTATATGAAGTGTATGACGCTCGATTAGAAAAGCATGAGTTTATTTGCGATGAAATAAGTATTGCTGATTTTGCTACATTTCCGTGGGTACGTTGGTATGACTGGGCCGAAGTTCGGATTGACGACTTACCTCATTTACAGCGGTGGTTTAATACAATGGAGGAACGTCCAGCCGTTAAGAAAGGCTTAGCTGTACCTTATAAGGACCCTGAACAAGCATTACGAGAAAAACAAAATGCAGGCAAAGGAATGTTGGTTTAGGTTGAATTAACAGGTATCTATATGTATCCGTTCAAAGACGTTATTCACAATGAAGAAGAGTTTAGGCAAATCATGGGCCGGCCAGGGCCAAGAGTGTTGGCCAAATCAACGTATCATATAGATGCTCATAGCAAAGCCTTTATCGAAAAGTCTCCATTTTTGTTATTATCGTCGACCAGCACCGATGGGCAGGCAACTGTGTCGCCCAAAGGAGATCCAAATGGTTTTGTTGAAGTGTTGGATGATCATACGCTTTTAATTCCAGAGCGGTTGGGTAATAAACGCGCAGAAACCTTTCAAAATATTTTACACAACCCAAACGTTGGTTTGATATTTCTAGTTCCTGGTAAAGGAGAGACTTTAAGAATCTCTGGCCAAGCGAGAATTGTACGTGATGAAGAGTTGCGTAATCGATTTGAAGTCAAAGGGCGAGCACCGTTATTTTTGATTGGCATTGATGTTGGTGAGGTCTATTTTCATTGTGCCAAAGCAATAACTCGATCAAAGCTATGGAAAACAGAGCATTGGCCAGATGTTTCAGGCCTTGCCAGTTTAGGGCAAATTATGGTTGATAATGGCAAGTTACCGGACTCAAAAGAAAAGATGGAAGAAATCATCGAGAATGATGCACGTGATCGCCTTTATTAAGATTTTTGAATAATGGACTGTGTATTTTGGTCGATTGAGTCAGAAAATTTTAAGCTAATCTAAGTCGTGTAACGCTCAGTACATTTGTGGGATATAACGTGGACGAACTATTTAAACAAAAAGGCAAAGTTTACTTAAATAGTTAACTTATTAGTATCGTTGCGATTGTGCAAGTTGACGAAATAGATAACGGGAAAATCGCAGAAAATTGGATGTAGAACTTACGAGATCGGAATGGATTGCGACAATCGTCCGTTCGATTGACGTTAGTTAGATCATTGAATGATAGAATGACGCGAATCGCAGTGTGAATTGACCGTAATTAGAATGTCGTGGCATATCGGGTGTTTAAGCTATATAGCATAACAATACGATGCACACGCAGCGGCGAAGACCGAGCGTTTTTTAGTGTTTGCTTTGATGATGCCGCACGATGATCTTTGACGTTACATTGCTGAATAAATATTGTTGTGAAGTTCAATGAATATATTACAAAGAACGTATATAGAACATTTTTTAACCTTCTTCAAAAAGAAAGGTTTAAGGCTGCCTATGCATAATCATAATTATACAAGTCTATGGTATGGGAATGTCTACACCCCGCTTCATGCTGTTTCGCCAGCCCTACATTGAAGCTTTAGGTGTTTTTTGATTAGATGAACAGAGAAAAAATTTTGCTGGTTTATGATAAGGAATGCCCCGCCTGTGATAATTACTGTCAGGTAGTACGTATAAGGAGAGATGTTGGAAATCTAATTATTGTGGACGCGAGAGAAAACAGTGAGATTTTAAAAGAAATAACGTCTCAAGGCTTAGATATTGATCAGGGCATGGTATTAAAAATGGGAGGCAGATTATTTTATGGGGCAGATGCAATACATGCTTTAGCGCTAATCGGAAGCAGATCTGGTATTTTTAATCGGTTCAACTTTTGGATGTTCAAATCAAAGACTATATCTAGGCTTGTGTATCCAATTTTAAGATTCGGGCGAAATATGCTGCTTAAAATACTTGGTAAATCAAAGATAAATAATTTGGGAGTTTTTGGAAACGACAAATTTTGAAAACGCATAAAAATATATTAGTATATTAAAGAACTCATGATAAATAATTCCCAAACATTTCTTGAACTAGCTCTGTCTCGCACGGTGGTAGCGGCAGCTATTAAAGTTGCTATATTGGTTGGTACCGTACTTGCATTTATTAACCACGGTAGTGATTTAATGCAGATGAATATCACTCTAGAGCAAGTTTTCAAAATTACCATCACTTATTTGGTTCCATATTGTGTGTCAACGTATTCATCGGTTAGGGCGATCCAGAGCCTAAGTAACAAAGACAAGCAACAGTAAAAAACTGTCTTTAAAAAAGAATAAAACTTGACTATCTTATGATGTGAAGATTGTTCCAATTATATTTGCCTGAATACAATTATCGGTTGCATATGTGAAGGACTGATTGCGCTTATATATTTTTCTGTTAGTTTCGTGTTGAGTGTATTGATTGACTGGTAGGTTTAGAAAATTGTAGCGAAAATGAAATAATCGACTGCTAGGTAATTTCAGAAAAGTAAATTTTGTTGGTGTTTTCTATCGCCAACCTTTCGTTACGGTCTACCCACTTTTGGCCACGAAACTTGCGCATCATGCCTTCGACAACTCGAATAAAAAAAATGTTTTTTAACAGGGTCATGCGTTGGTTAAACTGTGTCGGCATGGCACGCAATGTCATTGAAAAACCAATGTCTTCGTAAATAATATAATGCCAATAGCCAGACGGAATATATAAGGCATCACCGTGTTCTAGTATTGCAACATAGGGATTAAGTTTTTTGAGTGCAGGGTATTTTTCATAATTTGGTTTTGACAGGTCAATGTCATGTAGAGCACTAAATGAAAAAGGAACACGATAGATGTATTTGGTTTGTTCAGGAGGAACCAGTAAAACGTGTTTTCTACCACCGAAATGACAAAGTAGTAAATCCGCCAAATCTATATCGTAGTGCATTTGTACTTTTGTGCCGCGTCCCCCGACAAATAAGACAGGTAGTTTTTGGAATAATTTAAGCCCCATTTTAGGGTAGTTAAAATCGTTTAGTAACACAGGTGCATATTTAAGAATATTGTAGAAAAACATTCTTAAATCATTCTCACCGTCTTTTAAGCGTTGGACATACTTACGCAAAGATAAGGTCATGGCCGCCGCGTGTTGATGATCTTTTCCCACCGCAGGTTTGCTGCTGTAAACAGGCACAATATTGTCGCCTGCCACGTCGGCCAGATAATCTAAATCCCATTTCTTGGTCGCTACCCAACTCTTGGTAACGTCAGTGAACACGACTGGCGTAGATGTGTTTTTATATTCCACAATAAATTGACTTGGCGGAATACTCGTTTGACGAGTAACCGAGGTATGTGAAATCTTGTCGAACACTATTATCAGTATTTAAAAATGAACATTAATAATACAGCTTAAGGTTAATAAGAAAGGGCTTGGCAAATCACATGATTCTAATTCGCTATCTGTTAATTTACTCTTATGAAAAACTTAAGTCTACTTATATTAATTATTCTGTTGAGCGCATGTGCAAGTTTTAAACCTGTGGGACTGGATTACGCTGCGGTGAGTGTTGATAATGCAAAACGGTCAATGGATTACGGTGTTTATACACCGCCTAACTGGCAGATTGGTGAGTCGTTGCCAATTATATTATTTTTACATGGCGGTGGTGGTTCACAGTTTAGTTTTGAACGATATGGCGCAGTTGAATATTTAGACCAAAAAATAAATGACGGTGATATTCCACGCGTCATTATTGTTACACCTAACGGAAATAATGGTTTTTGGGAGAATTGGGCTGATGGGTCATATCAGTATCGTGACTGGGTATTGAACGATGTTTTTCCAAAAGTTCAGCAAGATTACCAGACCTTAAGTTGCCCAGAGCATTGTCATTTAGCGGGTATTTCAATGGGTGGCTTTGGTGTGTTGAGAATGGCTTATTTAAAGCCTGGTATGTTCTCCAGTGTGAGCTCAATTTCTGCCCCTATCTTCAGTGACAAGCAAGCAAAGGAACAATCAACATCCTTGCTATTAAAATTGTTTTTTCCGTTAAAGCGTATCTTTGGTAATGATCCAAATATGAATTTTCGAGAAGACAATCCATATAATGCCTGGATTGCTGATGAACAGCTACAACAAATGAGGCTACAGCTAATTTGGGGTGATCAGGACATTAAGAAAATAAAAACCGCGAATGAAAATTTTCATCAACATCTAACTGAACATAACGTCGAACATGATTATTACGTCTATGCTGGCAAGCATAAATGGCGAGACTGGGTGCCGAATTTTGATCGGGTATTTAATTTTTTGTTATTAAATGAAACCTAAATAGATATCTGCTACTTTATTATTTTGAATGATCAATTCACCGCGGTGAAAAATGAAAGTAATATCTTTTGTACTGTTGGTTGGCAGTTTATTGATATCGTTACAGGTTCAAGCACGTAATGACATTAAAGAATATTCGATTGCAGAAGCGATGGCGCTAGAGGAATTTAAATCGAAGCTTGGAAATGATGTGAGGTTCTATTTTGGCGATGCTATACCCAGTGGAATTAGCAAAACAATTGGAGAGCGGCCGTCACTAAAAAAGACCAATGTGTTTAACAAAACGGACGAACTTTTTTGTCAATGGGCTTTGTTGTCGACGTTGCTTGCCTTGAAAAAACGCGCAATTCAAGAAGGTGGTAATGCAGTGACCAATATCAAAACTAACAATAACCATCGAATCAAATCAAGCTCACAAACATTCGAGTGTGAAGTAGGCAATATTATCGCCAGTGTTGCGGTGTTGGGAACGATAGTCAGTCAAATAGGTAAATAAAAATTTAGTTTTGAGAAGGACCTGTAATTGCGAGTTTCTTTTAAATTTATTTTTTTCTTTGAACCGTTATTAGCATAGATTTCGCGAGTGGAGGAATGCGACCAATGCGCGATATTTTTTTACATTAAGGCCAGCTTTAGTCAATTACTCAGTGATTTTTTTGGTGACCAAGATCTGATGTGGTCATGATCTCAGATAGCGATAAAGTGATCGTCCATCTTGCCGGTTAGTGCTAGGGTGAGGTTCTTAAAATAACCATGGTAGGGAGTTGAGATTAGCGCATAACCGCCAGGTTTAAGTAAATCATAAACACATGCTGCATAATCCTTAGGGGAGTAAACGTGTTCCACGACTTCTAGACTCAATAATAATGGAAATTGCCCGAATGTTTCGCCGAGCGAATCATAGGTAGAGCCGATTCGTAAGCCAATTAGCTACAGATCCATTGCCGCAACCCAGATCAAAGACTCGTTTATCACTAAAAGGTATACGTTCTAGTGCGTCGCAAATAACAGGCAGTAAATAGTCATGAGAAAAATTACACTTTTAGTGTGAGTATCCATAGCTGAAAATATTTGGTTCAGACATAAAGTAGAATTCTTATTTCGTCACTCAACCAGCGGTATAGCCGCCGTCTGGATAAATGGTGTGCCCAGTATGAAAGTCTGAGGCTGGTGAGACTAAAAATAGTAGTGGCCCAGCAAGATCTTCTGGCTCAGCTAAACGCCCAAGTGGTATGCGCGATAAAATGCTTTCTCGAGTTGAAGTGGCACGATCGTCATTTTCAAACATCCAGCCAGTCAACTTAGAGCGAAACACCGTCGGTGCAAGTGCATTAATAGTGATGCCGTCCTTGCCCCACTCGCAGCCCAGTGCTTTGACAATGCCGTTAACCGCATGTTTTGAACCGCAATAGGCAGAGTAACCAGTAGGCAGCCCTAATAAACCTCGAGAAGAGGAAACCAGAACAACTTTGCCGCCATGACCTTGTTTGATCATCTGGCGGCCTGCTGCTTGGCACATCATCCAATTATCAGTGACGTTAACTCGCATCACTTCTTCGAAACGACTGACATCCATATCGACTATATAGTCAACATCCATCATGCCGGAAGCTACTACTAAGATATCTAGCTGCCCAAATTTATTGATCGCGGCATCAACTATCGCAGCACAATTTTCAGTAGAGGTAGGCCATTTATTAACCACCATAACTTCGGTGCCGTCTTGTTTTAATTCAGTCGCGAGTTGTTCTAATTCGTCTTCTCGGTCATCGGCGATAACCAGCTTGCAACCAGCTTGAGCTAAACTACGAACTGCAATATTACCGAACGCACCTAGTGCACCAGTAACTATCGCGACTTTACCCGAAATATCGAATAACTGTTGCGGGCTTTTTAATGTTCCACTCATAAAACACCTAATAATGTTAAAAACATTTTGAGGAATTAACGACTATTGAATATATCACTTACTCTATTTAATAGACAAAAGATCTCAATATTATTATTTTTGGACATTATTGAAGTGAGAATGAAGAACTGATTTTACTTGAGTCAGGTAATCCTCTTTCATAGCTCTGTTGGCAGGGTCGATATTTAAAATGGTCTCAAGCAGTTCAGTTATGGATTTTCGAAGGAAATGAAGTGAGATTCAAAGCAATCGCAAAGTGGGTATTAAACTACCCTATTGCTTATTTATGTTCAGCGCTACGCGTTAGCACGGGGAAATATTTTCGTTGGCTTCGTAAACCCGCCAAGGTTGTTCAGTCATTCATTTTTTTGTCATAGACGATCGGACATAAGGCTTGGTAAACCGAACCTTTCGCTGAATTTTCTATTCTATATTCTTCTGCCCATCAAGTATATTTGCTTGTTAAACAACTTTTAATTTTAACTTAAACACAAACATTGGAGTATATACAATGAAAAACACATCACTCTTTAAAACAATAATCGCATTTACTAGCCTACTCGTCAGTAGCATGAGCTTAGCTGGCGTAGATGTTGAAACAGACGAAAACAGCGTTATTCTTGCTGGTCATGACGCAGTATCATACTTTACTGAAAGCAAAGCAGTTGAAGGTTCCGCTGCGATCAGTGCAGTACACAATGGTGCTATCTATCACTTCTCATCGACGGCTAACCGCGACGTGTTTAACACTAACCCAGAAAAATACGCCCCACAGTTTGGCGGTTTCTGTGCTTATGGCGCGAGTCTTGGCAAAAAGTTTGATATCGACGGTAAAGCATTTGAAGTTGTTGACGATAAATTATATGTAAATAAAAATCTAATCGTATATGAAACTTGGTCTGAGAATAAAGCTGAAAACATCACCAGTGCAGTCAAGCAATGGCCAAACATTCAAAATGTAGCTGCTGACAAGCTGTAAGCCTTAAATTATTTAATCAACACTAAATTAGCCTCACGCAATGGATCTATCTTTGCGTGAGGCTACTATTGGTAGCGTGGATGGTTGATTGATTACATTGCATCTTTGGACTATTCTTGGTTATCTTTTTTAATAATTGTCTTTTTATACACAAGTAACGACAAAGGCACAATCGGGATCAGGTTATTCAATTCTGCAGAAACTAACAATGTCTTAACACATGCCACCATTTACACTCAGTACTTGTCGAGTAATATAACTGGCAGCATCTGACATTAAAAAATCGATACCGGCGGCGACTTCATCGGCTTGTCCAAAGCGTGCCATTGGGATCATTTTTTTTACTTCTTCGGCGTTCATCATTTCGGTCATCTGCGTTTCGATGACACCAGGCGCAACACAATTGACAGTGATTTTGCGTTTGGCTAATTCTGTTGCGAGTGCTTTAGTTGCACCAATAATTCCGGCTTTGGCTGCGCTGTAATTCACTTGGCCTCGATTACCGGTTATGCCAGAAACAGACGAGAGAGTAACAATACGGCCACCTTGTCGCAGACGAATCATTGGCATGATTAGTGGTTGTAAGACGTTGTAAAAACCATCAAGGTTGGTGTGAATTACGCTGTCCCATTGGTCATCCGTTAAGGCTGGAAAAGCCGCATCTTGTGCAATCCCAGCGTTGCATACTACACCGTAATAAGCACCATTAGCTTCCATGTCTTGTTCAAGTGTTGCGCGTGTTGAGTTGCGATCAGCGATATCAAATTGTAATAATGTGGGTGCAACGCCGCCGGCCTCGATAATTTGCGCCATTACTTTTTCGGCGATCTCGATATTACTGTGATAATGCACAGAGATAGCAAAACCTTGTTGTGCTAATTTGATTGCCGTGGCCGCGCCAATACCACGACTGGCGCCGGTGACTAATACTCTCTTAATATCATTTTTCATTGATAACTCATGAATGATTGTTGTTGATGCAATGTGAATATACAAAGACACCCAGTAAATTAAAACAGTTGCCGATTAATAAGGTTATGCCAAAGCTTTGCGCGACAGGAATGCTACTGATACTTAGCAAGCCAAAGGATAACAAACTAGTAATTGCTGACAGTAAAATAGCTTGTAAAGTAATTGAGCGCATATCATTTATTTCACGTGTAAAAATAGTGTAATCCATACCAAAGCCGAGCACTAGAAATAAGCCCATGACATGAAACAGATTAAGTGTTTGGCCTAATAAAAAACAAACAATCACGACTAAAGCGGAAGCACAAAGCGGTACCAATAACATGCTGGTGTTTTTAAGTGAGCGATAACGTAGTGTGAGTAATAGTGCGACTAATAAATAGGCGACTAATAATAATTGACTGGCTGAATAGCGCTGTTGTTGTAAGGCGTCGCTGGTTCTTTGTAAGGTGTTGACGAACTCGACTCCAATGACTTGATCAGCCGCGTTAGCAATGGCTTGCGTATCACTGCCTTTATGAATCAGCATAAAGCTGGTTATTAAGGAGTCTTTGGTTATCCATAATGGTGGAGTTGAATCAGACAATAATTGCGCTACAGCATTGGGTTGCAATACTACGTTTAGTGCAGATTGGTATTCAGATTCCAATTTGTCAGATAATTCAGTGTCGCCACCAATTTGTTCAATAACTGTTGCGGCAATTCCGCCCTTTTGATATAGGGTTTCTTGCAGCTGATAATTTTCTTGTTGCTGTTTAGCGGATGGTATCCATTTCACTAGTGAAGTTAAACTGTTGGCATCAAAGTTTGAATCTTGTTCGAGCACCGAAATAAATTGTTGGCTGTGCGTGTAAATATCAGCTTCATTATTAGCCTGCACAATTAAATATCGCCCTGGTTCGTAATCATTGGCGAGCGCGGCGACGGCCTGTTCGCTTTGCAATAATTTGTCTGACGCTTTAAAAAATAATCTTGGGTCGTCACTAAATAAATTTGCAGTCCCGCTGAGCCACAAAGCAAAACCAACAGGCAAAACATCAACGGCAA
>JALZWI010000274.1 GCA_023299895.1 Arenicella sp.
GAGCAGCCGGTCACAAACACCTTATTACTTACGTCTATCGATAAGGAAGTTTCTGTCGCATCTACAGTAAAAACTAAACCCGCAGAAGTTATTAAGCGAACAGAGCCTTATTATCCTAGGCTTGCCGTTGATCTTAACTATGAAGGGTGGGTCGAGCTCGAATATCAAGTTGATGCACGAGGGCAAGCGACTAATATCAAAGTAATGAATGGAGAAAGAATCAAAACCTTTGAAAAAGCCGCCATTAATGCCATCGAAGATTGGGAGTTTACGTCCGCTATAGACACCACCACTAACACTCCAATATTGTCAGAGCCAATGCTAACTAAATTTAATTTCTCGCTGGACTAGTTAATACAAAGTACAGTTCTAACCTTTTGAATCTCAACTAATCATGATTTTCTTGTTGTATGCTTAAGTAAATAGAAGGATTACATCACTATATGAGTATATAGGTATGAATCCTAATAATAGGTCTCAATAATAACAAGCATATAAAAAGGTAACATGCGTGAAATCAATCGATGAAAGCTTAGATAGCTTCAACCTCGAACAGCAAGAGTCGACAAACGGTCACTCTCAAAACAAGATTCTTACCTTACTAGGAAAACCATTAGTTTGGCTAAAAAAACACCCTAAGACAGCCATCATTGTATTGTTGGCGATACTAAGTTTAGTTTGGTGGTTTGGCAAAGGCGACACTACAGCACAAGCTAAACCGTTGTTAGTCGTGGTTGATAAAGGCGATATTGAAAATGCAGTTACCGCAGCAGGTAACTTGCAACCAAGTGAATATGTTGACATCGGAGCGCAAGTCTCAGGGCTACTCGAAAAATTACATGTTAATGTGGGCGACAAAGTCACCGTTGGACAGTTATTGGCCGAGATAGACGCCTCTGTACAGTTCAATCGAGTTGAAGCTAGTCGTGCAAGTTTAAGTGCGTTACAAGCACAGCAATCAGCGCGTTTAGCATCGCTAAAGTTAGCACAAGCAAATTCAGATCGACAAACTCGCTTAATTAAAGAAGACGCAACTAGCCAAGCGGACTTTGACCAAGCGATCAACACACTGGCTTCAGCGCAATCTAGTTTGATTCAGTTACAATCTCAAATTGCCCAAAGCCAAGCCAGCCTTGCCAGTGATGAAGCGACCTTGGGCTTCAGTACAATTAGTGCACCGATTAAGGGAACTGTGATCTCTGTTGCGATGAAAGAAAGTCAAACTCTGAATGCCACGCAGCAAGCTCCGACTATATTACGTGTCGCGGATCTGTCTACTATGACAGTGCAAGGCGAAGTATCCGAAGCCGATGTCAGTAAATTAACGCCGGGCATGGAAGTCTACTTCACCACGCTGGGTGGTGGCTCTCGACGTTGGTACGGCAAACTACGTCAGATATTACCTAAGCCAGTGGTAGCTAATAACGTTGTTTTATACACTGCGTTATTTGATGTTGAAAATACAGATAACGCACTATTATCTGACATGACCGCACAGATTTTCTTTGTTACTGCATCCGCTCGAGATGTCGTACGTGTTCCTGTTGGTGCGCTGAATTTTCGAGACACCAACAACTTGCTAGGCTTAGACTTAGAAGGCAATACTTCAACTAACTCTGATACCTCTGCAAATCTTGAGAGTACCCAACAAGTCGCTACTCCTGACGCTAGTACACAAGGAATGGGGGGTGGCGGTATGGGTGGTATGGGTGGTGGTATGGGTGGTAATTTTACCGACCTTACAGAAGACCAAATTGCCGAATTTCGTGCGCAGCGAACAGCAGATGGTGGTGGTCAGCGAGGGCAAGACACCGCCAGTAGTAATGGTGAACCAACCAAAGTAACTGTATTAGTAGCGAACGAAGACGGCAGTTTCGAGAGCAGAGACATAACCGTCGGTGTGACAACTCGAGTATATGCTGAAATATTAAGTGGCTTAGTTGAGGGCGACCAAGTTGTTGCTGGAATTATCCAAGCACGCTCCGCTGCCGTAACTACATCAGCCAATGAAGGGCGAGGTGGCGGTGGCGGTGGTGGTCGTGGTTTCTAACTCAAACTCATGCTGCAGTAAATATCATGGTTAACTCTAATTCAATGACTGGTTCTGCCGAATTGGTTCCGCTTATCTCCTTACGTGACATCACACGCACCTTTGTGACTGGTGGCGGTGTTGAAGTACATGCTCTGCGTGGTGTCTCACTCGATATCTATGCAGGGGAATTTGTTTCCTTAATCGGGCAATCAGGTTCCGGCAAATCTACCATGATGAATGTATTAGGTTGCTTAGATCGTCCTACTTCGGGTGACTATATTTTCGCTGGTCATGACATTCGAAGCTTCGATGCTAATGGCTTAGCTTGGTTACGTCGCGAAGCCTTTGGATTTGTGTTTCAAAGTTATAACTTATTAGGAACAGCGAAAGCTGATGAAAATGTTGAAGTGCCGGCCATTTATGCTGGCCTAAATAAATCACAACGTAAGGCACGATCGACCGAGCTATTAACTTCTTTAGGACTGGGTGATCGCATGGATCACCGTCCTAGCCAGCTTTCTGGCGGCCAACAACAACGGGTCTCTATTGCGCGTGCGTTGATGAATGGTGGCCAAGTTATATTAGCCGATGAGCCAACTGGGGCACTTGACTCACAAAGCGGTATTGAAGTAATGGCTTTATTAAAAGACCTTGCAAAGCAAGGCCATACCGTGATTTTAATTACCCATGATCATGAAATAGCCAACAATGCCGATCGGCAAATTGAAATGCTCGATGGTGAAATACTGAGTGATTCTGGTACCCTGAAAAACAGTGGCTTACAAGATGCGGGGCAATTATTTGACCAAATGCAGGAAAGAACAAAGCCAAGCAACTCGATCACAGAGTTGTCAGAAGCTGTGAATATGGCATTTCGTTCTTTACGCGCCAATATTTTTCGTACCGTATTAACCTTGTTAGGTATCGTTATTGGTGTCGCCTCAGTAGTGGCTATGTTAGCAATTGGCGAAGGAGCACAAAAAGATATTGTTGAGCGTATTAATGCCCTCGGTGCGGATATGCTCACAGTCAGCCCCTCTGCACGCCGAGGTACTGCATCGCAAACCTTAACATTCGAAGATGCGATTACCATTGAAAACGAAGTCTTTAATGTTAAAGCCACATTACCTGAAATATCAGGTAATGAAACACTACGAGTTGGTAGCTCTGATTACTCCTCTACTATAACAGCGACCTCTGACAATCTTCCAGCCACGCGTAGCTGGCCTCTCGCTCAAGGTGTTTTTTTTACGAATGAAGACAGCGAAGAATTCACACCGGTAGCTGTTATCGGCTCAACAGTACGAGATAGCTTATTCACCGATGGCTCTGACCCAATCGGGCAGTACATGATGATAAAAAACGTACCCTTTCAAATCATTGGCGTAATGACGTCCAAAGGTTCATCTGGATTCGGCGGGCGAGATCAAGATGACGTAGTGTTTGTGCCACTCAAAACTGGTGGCATGCGTTTATTTGGACGGCAATATTTACGCACCTTAACCATTGCTGTGAAAGATCCAGAGTTCATTAATGAAACTGAAGAAGAAATAACCACGCTCTTGACACAACGCCATGGCAGCGAAGACTTTCGCTTACGCAATAGTGCCGAATTGTTAGAAAACGTCTCAGCATCGCAGCAAACATTCACTGTATTACTTGGCTCAGTTGCTGCAATTTCATTACTCGTAGGTGGTATTGGTGTAATGAATATTATGCTGGTCTCCGTCACTGAGCGAACCCGTGAAATAGGCATTCGTATGGCCACAGGAGCAAGACAAAAAGATATTTTATTACAGTTTTTGTCTGAAGCAATTGTAGTATCTGCGTTGGGTGGACTGCTAGGTGTATTGCTCGGTTTTGGAGCTGGTGCACTAATTCGTACCTTTGGCACATCAGTTGTGTTCAGTTCTGGACCAACCATTCTGGCATTTAGTTGTGCCGCTGGGATTGGTCTTATTTTTGGTTTTGCTCCTGCACGCAAAGCGGCTCGACTTGACCCTGTCGTCGCATTAGCCACTGATTAGCATTATGAATAAAATAATGAAGTTCCTAAGTGTCTGCTCATTGACTCTAATTCTCACGTCTTGTGTAACGACCGAATTACCTGAGTTACTGAGTACTGACGTTCCCGATCAATGGGCCAACAGTGAAACTTCAGCAGTAGACTGGCCAAGCCTCGAGTGGTGGCAAACATTTAATAGCGAGGAGCTAAGCGAAATTATGGAACGTGTGCAAGTTGAGAACTTAGATCTTGCAAACAACGCACGCAACCTTGAGCAAGCACAAATAGCTTTACGTGATGCGGGTTTCGATTTATACCCAACACCAATACTAGATATTGGCGTTAATGAACGCTACACAGGATCAAGACCTGATGGCGGTTCTTTTACTGACAGCAGTGATGGCTCAGCCAGTTTAGGTCTAGGTATCTCCTATACCAATATTTTAAGCAAACCTACTCGCTATGATGCTGCTGTTGCACGTTACGATGGTGACATCTCGAGCTTGGCCGATATGCGCCTCAATACTTTAAGCACAGCCGCATCGACATATTTTCAAATTTTACTGATTCGTGATCTCATGATAGCGGCCGAACAAAATTTAGAAAATGCTGAAGCGATTTTAAAAATCATTCAAGCCAGAGTGGATGCAGGCACGGTTACACCGATCGACGCCTTACAACAAAGAATTACTGTAGAACGACAACGTAACGATCTTAAAACGCTCAAACAAAATGAATTAGCTGCCCGCGCTTCCATGTCTAATTTACTGGCCTCTTCAGTCAATGATTTAAACATTAACGAAACCACATTGGCGGGCGTTGTCGTGCCTGAAGTACAACCTGGTATTCCATCAGAGCTGTTATTACGTCGACCTGACTTAGTTAACGCAGAATCAAATTTGCGCCTTTTTAGAGCGAATGTTGATTTGGCGCGCTTAGAGTTTTTACCTAATATTTCACTAACAGGTTCAGCGGGGCTAGCAAGTGGTTCATTGAGCGGGCTATTTGATTCCGCCGATTTAAACACCAGTGGATTGGGCGATATAGTATTAACACTATTGGATAACGGCGCTCGCAAACGTAGCCTTCAAAGCAGTAAACTCGATCTAGAGTCCTCACTTGCTGATTACCGCCAAGCGGTTATTGACGCCTTTAATGAAATTGAAGTTTCACTCGGCAATATTGAATTACTAAACTCTTTAGCCGTCGTCGCAGCAGAAGACTTAGTCAGAGCAGAAGAAGCATTTCGAATAGCCGGCGTTCGTTATCGTGAAGGCGTCTCAGATTTTCAAACTCTTTTGAACACACAAGACACTTTATTTGCAGTCCGAAATTCATTTTCAAACAGTAAACTCAATCAGCTCAACGCGATTATTTCATTGTATCAGTCTCTTGGTGGCGGCTGGATCGCTGCTGAAAGCAATAATTTTTAGCCTTTCAAAAAAGCCTAAAATTCTTATGAAAGGCTATCGCCTTTAATGGCTAAAATAATGACTTCTTAGAGCGAAAAAAAAGCCATTATTCGTTATCATGATCTTTCATTTTTTGAGGACATATTAACTCAAGTCTAAACCGTGAACTCTATACTAGCCTTCAATAATCTCCTCTTAGGAAAACGCTTAACTATAATCCCGTTATTGGGAATAATAATTATCACTTTATTAGTCGATAATTATCTTTTCGACCCATTCTTAAAAAGTTCCGAAGTATACACAGAAGCTGAAATTAGATTCGAACCTATAAGAGGCGAAGATGTTGCTTTGTATGGATTTAGAGAGAGAAAAAACAAGTTTCTATTTGCAGCAACGACTCTAGAAGAACTTTATTTGGGTCTTAAATTTCCCTCTTCAGCAAATCTGACAGTTAATATTGAGCCTATTTACGAAGACAGTGGTTGTAGAGATGGTGGCCTAAATGAAGCCAGAATTTCATTTCATGGTGATACCGTAAACCATATAGCACCACTGCATCATACTATCCCAACCCAATTCAACTTCAGTGTTAGCAAAGACCAGGTCATAAATGTCACCGTTAGCAATCGTTATTACCCAGATTGCGGCAAGGCTCTCATTAATTTTGTTAAGCATAATAATAATGGGTTTGCGACGGAAATTTTCGGATTAATTTGGCTGCTCATATTTTTAGTGTGCCTTAGTATTCGCACATCGACGTTGGTTGCCCTATTGGGTGCAAGTTTTAATGCCTTACTAATCTGGGCTGAAACAACACTTGGTAATTTAAGCGCCTTGAGTATTAGTGCCTACCTTACTTTATCAATAGGCTTTGCTGGTTTTATCATGTTGTTTACCGCGCTGCCCTTTGCTTCTAAATTATTGGCCATACTTCTTTCGCTATTCATCGCTGGAATATTTTGGTTGCCCATAGCGGTTATCGGTCATGAATTTATCTTTAGCTCCCCAATTAACGACGAATCCATTCACGCGATTTTACAAAGTTATTTGAGCCAAGCAATCGAATTTTGGGGGCAATTTGTAGGTGCCAAAAACACCAT
>JALZWI010000275.1 GCA_023299895.1 Arenicella sp.
CTGATCATCAAATCCGTAAATTTGGTGCAGTAATGTTAGTTGTTGGCATCATTCTTCTGTTCTCAATCAAGTGATCAACGTATAATCCCGTCTGAACTTATAACTCCATAGAGTACTGTGATGGTTAATGACGCTAGCTGGTTACTGCCAGAAGGTGTAGAGGAAATCTTGCCGCAAGATGCGGTCAAATTAGAAATGCTGCGACGCAGTATTTTAGATGACTTGCAGGCACGTGGTTTTGCCTTAGTAATGCCTCCTATAATGGAATTTGTTGATTCGCTACTCACTGGTACTGGCGAAAATTTGGATACGCAAACCTATAAATTTATGGATCAACATACTCATCGTATGTTGGGTATTCGTGCTGACATGACCCCGCAAATTGCACGTATTGATGCGCATTATCTCTCCGATAACGACGTTAACCGCTTGTGTTATGCGGGTACGGTTTTGCAAACAAATCCAGATCAAATGGGTGGCCAACGAGAATTGTTGCAAATCGGTGCCGAATTATTTGGAATTGAAGAACAAACGGCTGATATAGAAATAATTGATGCCATGTTAAGGTCATTGCAATTAGCAAATTTACCGCAATTAACGCTTAGCCTAGGGCATGTGGGTATTTACCGCAGTTTGCTTAAGTCACAACAAATACCTGATAATTTAGAACCTATTTTATTTGATATTTTATTACGTAAATCATTTCCAGATTTAACTGAACTTGGTGAACATTGTAATGTTGAAGCTTTTCAAGCTCTGTTGGCACTGCAAGGTGGTGTGACAGTGTTGGATAAAGCACGTGAAAACTTACCAAAAGAAGCTGAAATCAACCATTCTTTAGATGAACTAGCAACCGTCGTCGCTTATTTACAAGATAATCAATGTGAGACAAATTTGCATATTGATCTGGCTGATGTGTTTGGTTATCGATATCACACTGGGTTAAAATTTTCTGCTTATGTTGATGGCCGTGGTAGAACCGTTGCCAAAGGAGGTCGATATGACCGCATTGGCGAACAGTTTGGTCGAGCTCGACCTGCAACAGGCTTTAGTGCAGATTTAAAATCATTGATAAAGCTTTCTCAAAATTAAATTCTAGTCAGCGGTATAAAACTAAAAAATCATGAGTAAAAAAGTAATTGTGGTGGGCACCCAATGGGGTGACGAAGGTAAAGGTAAAATTGTTGATCTGTTAACCGAAACCGCCAATGTCGTTGTGCGCTTTCAAGGTGGTCATAATGCCGGTCATACCCTAGTCATTAATGGTGAGAAAACGGTACTACATTTAATTCCATCAGGGATTTTACGCGACAATGTTCATTGCCTTATAGGTAACGGAGTTGTACTTGCACCGGATGCCTTATTTGAAGAACTGGATGAATTGGAAGAAAGTGGAGTTCCCGTTTCACAACGACTCGGTATCAGTGAGGCTTGCCCGTTAATTTTACCGCATCATGTCGCGCTCGATGTTGCACGAGAAATGAAACTGGGTAAAAAAGCGATTGGCACGACAGGCCGCGGCATTGGTCCTGCCTACGAAGATAAAGTTGCACGACGTGGCCTACGATTAGGTGATTTGGTTTATAACAACTCATTTTCTGACAAGCTTGAAGGCGTAATGGAATTTCATAACTTCTCGCTGAAACATTATTATAAAACCGACACTCTCGATTTCAAACAAGTATTGGATCAAGTCTTATCATATAAAGATCGTCTTGCTGCCATGACCGTTGACGTGACTCAGTTGCTTGACGATTACACGCGTGAAGGTCGGCCAATGATGTTTGAAGGCGCGCAAGGCATGATGCTCGATATCGATCATGGTACTTACCCATTTGTGACGTCATCCAATACTTCAGCTGGCTCTGCCGCAGCCGGTAGTGGAGTGGGGCCGAATGCTTTTGATGAAATTCTAGGGATTGTCAAAGCCTACACAACTCGTGTCGGCGCTGGGCCATTCCCAACTGAACTTAGCTGTGAGGTTGGCAACCATTTAGGTACAAAAGGTCATGAATTTGGTGCGACTACGGGTCGCGAACGTCGATGTGGTTGGTTTGATGCGGTATTAATGCGTCGTTCTCGACAAGTTAATGGTTTAACCTCACTCTGTTTGACTAAGTTGGACGTACTTGATGGCCTGCCTGAATTGAAGGTTTGTACAGGCTACGAATACCAAGGAAAACAAATATCTGTTGCACCGGTTGGCGCCGATGTGTTAGCACAGTGTCAGCCTGTTTATGAAGTAATGCCTGGCTGGTCAGAGAATACCCAAGGAGTAACTAATTTAGAAAAACTCCCGCAGGCCGCACAAAATTACATCAAGCGACTGCAAGAACTGGTTGAGGTGACGATTGATATTGTTTCAACAGGACCTGACCGAGATGAAACAATAGTCTTAAAAGATCCTTATAGTTAGGACCCTAAGACAAATAAATAGGAATAAATTTACAACTAAGTGTCAAAAAAAAATAAAAATAGTAATAATTCAAACCGTAAACATAAACGTCTTAGTACTGATATTGTTATTAAATATCTGTCTCAGCGGAACGAACCCGCTAATACAAAAGCCATTGCCGAAACATTAGGTAGAATCGGTAAAGAAGCTCGAACAGAGACCTTTAATATTCTTGAACAATTGCGTGACGAGGGAAAAGTCATGCAATTAAGTAAACATCGTTGGGCGATGAAACACGCGATCCATCAGCATCGAGGCCGAGTTGTCGGGCATGTTGATGGCCACGGCTATGTTCTGAGTGATGAAAGTAAAGAAAAAATATCTCTGCGCGCACAAGATATGCAAGAAGTACTGCACGGAGATATCGTTGAGATAAGAGTGAGTGGTCGTGACCGTCGCAATAAATTGTATGGTCAAATTATTGAGATTGTCGAACGGGCAAACGCCAGCATAGTAGGGCGCTACTTTAAAGAAAGTAACCAGAACTTTGTGATGCCGGATGATCAACGAATTGGTCAAGATATTTTCGTTTTGCCCGAACACGTTAACGGCGCAAAAGAAGGCGAGGTGGTGGTGGTAAAAATTACTAAATCTCCAACCAAGCACTTTCAACCAGTCGGTGAAATCATTGAAGTGCTTGGTGAGCACATGGCGCCAGGCATGGAAATTGAAATTGCCTTACGCAAACATCAACTGCCACATCAATGGCCATCTGCAGTTGAGAAACAAACCCAAAGCTTTGCTGAAGAAGTCAGCGACAAAGACTTCGCTGATATAAAGCATCAACGCAAAGATATTCGAGATCTGCCATTGGTAACAATTGATGGTGAGGATGCTCGCGATTTTGATGATGCAGTGTATTGCCAGCCACTCGATAAAGGCCGAAATCGACTAATTGTTGCGATTGCCGATGTTTCTAGTTACGTGACTGAGCAAAGTCCGCTTGATCAAGAAGCTTGGCAGCGCGGCACCTCAGTTTATTTTCCGAATAATGTTATTCCGATGCTGCCCGAAGTTCTCTCAAATGGCCTGTGCTCACTCAAGCCTAAAGTTAATCGTTTGTGCTTTGTTTGTGATATGGAGATCAGCGCCAGCGGTGAGATCGAGCGTTATGACTTCTACCAAGCGGTGATGTATTCACATGCTCGCTTAACTTATACGCAAGTTGCTGCTTTAATCGAAGGGGATAATCAAGCCAGTGGCATTGAGCCAGACTTGCATGAATCTATCTTAGATTTGTACAGCCTATCTCAGAAACTAGGTGCAAATCGTCGCGAGTCAGGCACCATTGAATTTGAGATACCTGAACCCGTAATTGTATTTGACGAACAGCGAAAAATTGATCGCATTATTGCTCGTGAACGAAATAACGCACACCGTTTAATCGAAGAGTGTATGTTGGCGGCTAATATTTGTGCCTCATTAATGTTAAGTGACTCAGATTTGGTTGGAATTTACCGCGTACATGAAGCACCAGATGAAGATAAGGTTGCCGATACACGATCATTTTTACGGCAATTTAAGCTTCTTCTCGGTGGTGGTGATCAGCCTCAGCCTAAAGACTTTTCAGAAATAATTATTAAAATTAATGATCCGGCAATTTCTAAAATTGCTCAAATAGCATTGCTAAGGAGCATGAAGCAAGCGCGATATGCTACTGAAAATGAAGGCCATTTTGCACTTAATTTTGATTCTTATACGCATTTCACCTCACCGATTCGTCGTTATTCAGATTTATTAGTGCATCGACAGATTCGCCGTCTTTTGGATAATCCAGGCGCTAAAGATAACGATCAAAAGTTTATAGAGTTTGAAAAATCCGCTGAGCAAGCCTCGATGACAGAGCGACGTGCTGAAGCTGCATCGCGAGAAGTTATTCAGTGGCTAAAGTGTGAATTCATGAGCCATAAAGTTGGTGAAACATTATCCGGAACTGTGTCAGGCGTGACTGAATTTGGAATGTTTGTTGAACTGGGCGAGTTTTATGTCGATGGGTTGGTACACATTACGTCACTAGGACAAGATTATTATCGTTTTGACTCGCAGCGCAGACAGTTACAAGGCGAAAGTTCTGGGAAAATTTTTCAAATTGGTCAAAAACTTAAAGTACAGGTTGCCCGTGTTGATATGGAGCAGGGGCGAATTGATTTCTCCTTGCCAGATGTGCGCAATGAAAAATTCAGGCGTAATTCATCCTCTAAAAATGGAAAGTACAAAAGCAGCAAGCCGGGCAATTCAGGCGTGTCAAAAAAAACCAGTGCACATCGAGGCCAGAAAAATATGAGCTCGAGTAATACTACAAAAAATACCTCTACAAAGAAAAATAAGAGACGCTAACTATGGCGAACAAAACTATCTGGTTAGTCGGGTATCATGCTATTGACGCTTTATTACGCACCAACCCAGAACGGGCAATTGAGTTATTAATCGTTGAAAACGTTAACAATACTGCTCAAAAAAGTATTGTAGAGCTAGCACGGGGTCATCAGTTAGCTATCTCAGTAACCGACAAATTAAGTTTAAATAAACGCTCTGGAACCGATCAAAATCAAGGTGTCGCGTTGATTGCTAGACCAAAGCCCGAGCCAAGAGAAGCTGATTTGGAAGGTTTTATCGAGAGGCTCGATTGTCCATTGCTATTGATTCTAGATCAAGTGAAGGACCCACATAACTTGATCTAGAATCAATAG
>JALZWI010000276.1 GCA_023299895.1 Arenicella sp.
GCTAATAATATTTAAAAACAGTTGGTTGAGTTTAGACGGTACGCAAGTGATAGTCGGTAAGTCATCAAAGGATTTAACGACTTCAACATTGTTGTCTTTGATTTGATTGCTGGCAATCGTTAACGAACTTTCAATACATTGATGAATATCGATTTGTTCAGTGGCCTGTCGGTCAAGACGCGAAAAATCTTTTAGACTTGTTACTAGTTTTGAGATTTCAGACAAACCATAAGAGCCATCAGTAAGTAATTGTTCGTTCTCACGCATTAATTCTTCGGTGCTTAACTTTTGATAGGTGTTTAATGCGGTAAGTAGCTTTGACGAAATCTTTGCCTTGTCTTGTTTTTTAGATTTTACTTCTCGGTAAACGCCATCAACGCCACTTATAACTTCACTGAGATCGGTAAGGTTCATCTTAATCGTGTCAATGTTACTTGTCACATAGCCAAGAGGTGTATTTATTTCATGCGCGACACCGGCAACCATTTCGCCAAGTGATGCCATTTTTTCAGATTGTATTAGCTGTTCTTGTGATTCTTTTAACTCTTCATAAGCGGTTCCAATTTCTTGCGTACGGTCAGCTACTTTCTGTTCAAGAGATAAGAAGTTTTTACGAATTAAAAAGCCGAAGAAAAGTAAGGCGCAAAGCAAAGCAACACCATAGATGATTAAAGCATTGCGTAGTTGAGCGGCGTTTTCGATACCTTGGTTATGGTAGCTGGTGTATTCATTCTCGATATCATCCAATAATGGTCCAGTATCTAAAGTCGTCAGCATATTGAAAGCAGTTTGACTGGTTTCATTGCTATTCCAAAACGCTATTGCGGCTTCTTTGTATTGTTCAATGAGGCCTTGGTTAGGGTCACTCGAAGTGGCTTGGATTTGTTCTAATTGGTTAAGCAAATTTTCTTGTAATACAACTTCTTTATCTAGGCCTAGTGCGGTCTGATAGATGGCAGAACTGGTTTGAGCAATTGATTGCCTGATAGTGGAATTGTTTAGTGACGTATCAAACATGTTTAATGTCTCTAAGCTTATGCTAATCGTATCTAAGCTATCAGAAATTAAAGTGTTACTACTAATGTATTCATCAAGAGACTCTTCTCTGGTAAAGAATTTTTCTTCAAAGCTCGCTATTGCTGTGCTTAAGCCTTCACTCGCCTCTATTTCTTCAAATAAAGCCTCATATCGTAAGTTATCGAACTCTTCACTTAATTCGTAATTAGTTTCAGAAAGAGAATCATTATCAAATTGTGAATTGAAACGAGATTGTTGAAGTAAAACTAGGAGGTTTTTATCTAATGCTTGTAAGTTTCGAATTGATGCTGTTGTGGTTAGAAACACCGTTTCATCAAGTTTTTCATCTTGATTGAAAACTACGTATGCAAGGCCTAACCCAATCATGATTAAAATAAACAGGATGGCTATGTAAAGTTTCATTTTTTTATATGAAGGGAGTTAGAATTACATTGAGTCGTGCTTAGAGACCTATCGATCTGTCAAAATATTTCAATTTTTGAAAAATATTATTATGGGTGATTGGGTTAGAGCATTAAATAAAGTGCAAGAGATTACATGCGATGTTTTGACAAATTTAGGTGAAAACAAAGCAACAGAATACAAAGCCGTCATTTATCAAGAAGGTTTACTTGGTTCGTTGATTGTGAGCCAATCAAGTTCAGCGCTCTTAAATGACAGTGCAGCGGATAGTTGTCGTAGAAAGCGTTAATCAAACAGAAGCTTTGTATAACGTGGGGCAAAATTATAAAGATCAAGGGTCTGCTATCGAACTAGCATCAATCATTACAATCACTATATTAGTGACCTGGGTATTGATGGCTGTTTTGGATGTGTGGTTTGATATTATGCCATGGACAGTGTTTATCAAGCTTACCATTACGCTAGGTTTGCTCGCCTTAGTCGTGTTGGTGATCGCGATTGCAAAAAAGAAATACATCGATGAACAGACCCTAAAAAAAGATAAGTTTATTGACTAATCTGAGAGTATTGTTTTTTTCAATAAAAAAAAGCGGCAACAAAATAATGAATTGTTTTCGGCATAAGTAGAGGAAAACTCTAACTATGTGCTCGTTATTAGTGAGAACAATAATTTTGATCAAGTCATCGTGTTGGAAATAAATGGAAGCCCTAGATTTAACTTTAAACGTAATTCTATTACTGTGTTTAGCAGGGGCTTTCGCTGGCTTTGTTGACACCTTGGTCGGAGGCGGCGGCTTAATTACTATACCAGCCTTACTGATGAGCGGCGTTCCGCCAATTATGGCATTAGGTACCAACAAGTTGCAGGCTGTAGCTGGCTCTGGTACGGCAGCGTTTATGGTGGTGAAGCGTAAACGAGTCGAATTCAACGATGTTAAGATGTTAATGGTAGCTGCTTTTATCGGTTCGCTATTGGGGTCTATTGTTATTCAATTTGTGGCATCAGAATCACTTAATATTATTATTCCAGTGGTGATAGTCTTTATCGGCGTGTATTTTATATTGGCACCTAAACAACGGCTTACTGGCACACAAACGCCTAAAGTAAGTAATAAGGTTTACCGTAATTCAGTCTTACCAAGTATTGGCTTTTATGATGGAATGTTTGGACCAGCAACCGGCTCCTTTTTAACATTAGCTGGTGTCGCTTTACGCGGCCACGAGATTATTCATGCAACGGCGACTGCCAAGACGCTAAATTTCGCCACGAATTTAGCGTCAATTTTAGTCTTTATTGCTTTTGGTAAAGTTGTTTGGTTGATTGGAGGTATTATGATTATCGGTCAGTTAGTTGGGGCAAATTTAGGCGCGCGTTATCTGTTACGTATTAATCCTGATAAGTTACGTTACCTATTAATTATTGTCTGTTTCACGATTTTGATCGTTTGGTTAAACCGTTAATCGTCGTATGATGAACTTATGAGCGAATCAATTACTAAAGAGTTTGTTAAATACCGACGGGTCATTGCCTCGTTGCTCAGAAAAATACGCCCATCTGCAACGGAGCAGGATATTGAAGATATCCTTCAAGATACGTATATCAATACGCACCAATCATCGTTGAAGCAAGAAATTCGTTTTCCCAAAGCATTTATGGTTAAGACCGCAATTCGCTTGGCTAATCGACACATCATGATTGCCCAAAGAACTGATTTACATGAGCATATAGATGATATTTCAGATCAGAAACTTATTGCCTATGGTGTGAATGGCTTTGCCAATGACATCGAAGACGAAGTATTAAGGCGTGAAGATTTTGGTTTTTTGTGTGAGGCGGTTGACCAACTGCCTCCGCAGTGTCGTAAAGTTTTTATCCTAAAAAAGATTTACGGGTTATCACAAAGAGAAATAGCAAAAAAGCTTAACCTTAGTGAAAGTACAGTTGAAAAACACGTTTCTAAAGGCTTGCTTAAAACAGTGCAGCTTTACGAAGCAT
>JALZWI010000277.1 GCA_023299895.1 Arenicella sp.
AGGTCGCGAAAGAACCAGGGGCTTGAAACACAAATAAGCGCAGATAGGATAAGTGTTAGGGCAATCGTGAAACGGTTAATTCGCCACATTATATTCCTCCAGACAGCTCTTCTTCGTTCAGAAATAACGGTAAAATCTCTTCGAGCGCAGCGGTATCTAATGGGCCAGTGTGCTTGTGAATTATCAGACCATTCTCATCAATCACAAAGGTTTCAGGTACGCCATAAACGCCCCAGTCAATTCCTGCATCGCCGTTAATATCCAATGGTACTCTATCGTAAGGGTCGCCACGATCAGCTAGCCATTGCCTTGCTGCTTGTGGGTCGTCCTTATAATTCAAACCAACCATAAGAATGTCAGTTTTACTGGCAATTTCATTCAGAATAGGGTGTTCAACCCGACAGCCAACACACCAAGATGCCCACACATTTAACATCCAGCGTTGACCTTGTAATTCAGCGGGCGTGAATTGTTGCTCAGGATTAGCTAATAAATTCAGATTAAACGGCGGTGCTACTTTATTGATTAAAGCAGACGGTAAATCACGAGGGTTTAAGGTCAAGCCGATACCTAAAAAAATCGCGATGGCAATAAACCCCACAAAAGGTAACAAAAACTTTATGCTTAGTTGGCCTGTATGCTGAGTGGTTGGTTTGAATTGTTTAGGCATTGTTTGCCTCCACATCAGCGGTCGTTGCTTTGTTCTTTTTAACCGTCTTGATTGGTCGTCGATAGCGTCGATCCATGGTGGCAAATAAACCGCCTAAAGCCATAATGAAGCCACCTAGCCAAATACAAGCTACAAAAGATTTTAGGTAGAGTCGTACACTCCATGCACCACCACCTAAATCTTCACCGAGTGAGATAAATAGATCACGCCCTAGAGTTGTGTCGATGGCCGCTTCAGTCATAGAGTTGCTAGAACTGTAAATGCGTTTTTGTGGTTTGAGTGCGATAATCTTTTCGTTACCAGTAATTGTAAACTTACCTTCATCGGCTAGATAATTAGCTTCTCTAATTCGTGTAACCCCATCAAAGGTGAAATTATATCGACCGACTTGGTACGATTCGCCAGGACTTAAGCGAATGTCTTTTTCGATACTGTAGGTGTTCACATGAGTCACACCTAGAATAAATATCGCAACACCAAAGTGAGCAATACTCATTCCCCAGATTGAAGCTGGAATTTTTTTTAAGCCCTGTAATTTATTCGCCTGGTGTTTGACTCGCTCATAGAGTCCGTACAAAGCCCAAATCGCCACCCAACAAGATAAAGCTAGACCAGCGAAGGCACCGTATGAAAAACGGTCGATTGATAGGCTATAGGTGACAACGCCGCTGATTAAAAGACTAACAACGATGAAACTTCCGATCAGTGGATAAAAGCGACTGATTTCATCGCGTTTCCAACGGCTCATTGAACCAACACCAACAATCACAGCAAGTGGTAACGTTAAGAGGACAAACATAAAGTCAAAGTAGGGTGGTCCTACCGAAATCTTGTTGCCAGTAAGAGCGTCTATCACAAGGGGGTAGAGGGTGCCGAATAACACCATTGCTGTTGCCACTACAAATAAAATATTATTCATCAGAATCATGGTTTCTTTTGAGAACAAACCAAAGCTAACCTTGCTGACCATTTTTGGCGCTCTAATGGCATACAGCAGTAATGAGCCACCGATTACAATCAGCAAAAAGATTAAAATAAACAATCCACGTTCTGGGTCACTGGCAAAAGAATGAACAGATGTCAGCACCCCTGAGCGGACTAAGAAAGTACCGAGTAGACTCAATGAGAAAGCTAAAATCGCAAGCAAAATGGTCCAAGCTTTCAACGCGCCTCGTTTCTCAGTCACCGCGAGAGAGTGAATCAACGCAGTGCCCACTAGCCAAGGCATAAACGAAGCATTTTCAACGGGGTCCCAGAACCACCAGCCGCCCCAACCAAGTTCGTAATAAGCCCACCAACTGCCGAGCGTAATACCGATAGTCAAAAACACCCACGCGATGGTCGTCCAAGGTCGTGCCCAACGGGCCCATGCAGTATCTAATTTACCACTCAGAAGAGCCGCAATGGCAAATGCAAACACGACACTGGTACCCACGTAGCCCATATAGAGCATGGGCGGGTGAATGATTAAGCCTGGGTCTTGTAATAATGGGTTAAGCTCGCGGCCATCGAGTGGCACAGATAATAGTCGTTCAAATGGGTTGGAAGTTAGCAAGGTAAAGCTCATAAAGCCAATGCTAACAAGACCTAGAACACCTAATACACGGGCGACCATGTCGTTGGGAACGCCTTTGCTAAACAGTGCGACTAAGGCTGTCCAACTGGATAGCATCAAAATCCACAATAATAATGAGCCTTCGTGCGCACCCCAAACAGCAGAAATTCGATACATCAATGGCTGCACATTATTGGAGTTGTTGGCAACGTACAAAATAGAGTAATCGTGAGTAATAAAGGCGTAGGTTAACAGAGCATAAGCAAGCGCAACTATTAACCATTGTGTATATGCCGCAGGTCGTGCAAACGCCATCCAGCTGTGTTTTTGTTGCTGCGCGCCAATAATGGGTAGGACGGCTTGGGCAATGCTGATGATCAGCGCTAGAGAGAGACAAAAATTTCCGAGTTCAGCGATCATGATTAATAACTTACAGGTCCTTCGGTAGTATTACATTTATTAGCTTGGGCGATCATAACTGCTTCGGCAGCTTCATTCGGCACGTAATTTTCGTCATGCTTAGCCAACACTTGGTTCGCAATCATGGTGCTGCTGTTATCAAATTTGCCATTGACAACAATCGCTTGACCTTCGCGAAACAGATCCGGCAAGATGCCTGTGTATTGAATCGTAACATCGTTTTCGCAATCGGTCACAGCAAAGCGTTTAGTGACACCATCATCCAATGTGACAACACTGTCTTTTTTGACGAGCCCACCAATTCGATAAATTTGATTGCTTTGGTAGTCTCCAGCACCGACTTGCTGCGGTGTTAGAAAATATTCAATGTTTGCTTGAAAGGCTTTTAATGCGAAAAAAGTAGCAAGTCCAACGCCCGCTAAAATTGCTCCAACGATGGAAAAACGTTTTTTTTGAGTAGGGCTCATAACAGTTCGTGCTTGGTGTTGTTTGTATTACTAGGTTGATTATTTAATTTAACTTCACGCTTAATTTGTCGTTTAATGTCCGCTTTAATTTTAGCATTTGCACGTTTAGGTTGAATGAATTGCCAGAGTAAAACAGCCATAGTTAAACCCCAAGAAGCCCAAACGTAAGGAGCATAGCCGCCCATATGGAAAAATTCTCCCCAATTCATGTCTTGTCTCCACTGGATGTTAATAATTCTTTCACCCATTTGCTTTTGCGTTCATTGCTTAGAACCATATTCTGTGCTCTCAAGAACATGGCGTAGCCGTAAAAAAAGGTAAAGCCAAGGGCATTTAATAGTAGCGGCTTTAACATGCTAGCTGGCATCGCAGGCCCATCTTCGCGAAACACGGTAGCGCCTTGATGCAAACTGCTCCACCATTCAACTGAATAGTGAATGATTGGCACTATAACTACGCCAACAACCGCTAACAAAGCCATAGCACGCTCCGCGGTGCGTCGCTCTTCAAAAGCATAGTACAGTGCCATCACACCGAAATAGATAAACATCAAAATTAACTCAGAGGTAAGACGTGCATCCCAGACCCACCAAGTTCCCCAAATAGGTGCGCCCCAAAGAGAGCCAGTGACCAACGCTAATGCGGTAAATGCAGCGCCAATGGGCGCAGAGCAAATAGCCACAACGAAAGCCATTTTCATGCGCCAAATCAAACCAATAGCGCCTGCTGTGGCCATTACCATGTATATAAATAAGGATAACCAAGCTGCAGGGACGTGCACATAGATTATGCGAAAACTGTCACCTTGTTGATAATCAGCTGGTGCCACGAACATGCCGAGATAGCTACCGTAAAGTGTCAGGCATAAAAATAAAGCTCCGAATACGGGGGTAGCGTACTGGCTAATTTTATAAAACTCTCTAGGTGAGGCTAAGCGATGATAAATCAGTGCCAGAAAGTTCCAAATAATTTTGAATGGATTCATATTAATTAGTGAAAAACTAATTGATTGTTGTTCTTAATGCGCCAGCAATGGCAAAGGGAGCAAGTGTGACAGACAGTGCCAAGATTGCTAAAAGAGCGTAAATTTGTCCGAGTATGTCATTGCCACTGCTTGATTGCGCGACCATGCCAGCTCCAAAAATTAAAATCGGGATATATAAAGGCAAGATAATAATTGCCAATAATACACCACCGCGATGTAAGCTAACGGTTAATGCAGCACCAATTGCGCCAATCAAAGTCAAGCTCGGAGTGCCTAATATAAGGCCAAGGAATAATACCCAAATTTGTTCGGCGGGTATACGAAAAGTGAGGCATAAGACGGGCGCAAATAAGGATAAAATCAGACCTGTTGCGGACCATTGAGCAAAAACCTTGCCGAGCATAGCTAATGCTAAAGAACGAGGTGATATAAGCCATTGCTCGATAACACCATCTCGGTAATCCATTTTGAACATGCTGTCTAAACTCAGCAGCGTTGCGAGTACCGCAGATACCCAGATAATCCCAGCGCCAATGCGTTGTAATAGGGCGTTTTCAACAGGCAAGCTAAACGGGAACAACAAAGCAATGATGATGAAAAAACACAGCGGTTGAACAAGGTGGCTAGTATTGCGAAACAGTAATTGCCATTCGCGACCTAAATACAGTAAGAAAGTATTTTTCATAACATCAATTCCTGTAAGTGCGGTTGTAAACTACTTTCTCGCAAACTTTGATGATTAGTTAGAATAATAATGCCACCTTGTTGGCAATGCCCCAAGCATAGAGCTTCAATCAACTCACGCCCGGCGTGATCAATGCCGGTAAATGGTTCGTCTAATATCCAAACGGGATAGTGTTTGATTTGTAAGCGCGCAAAGGCCAGTCGGCGACGCTGCCCAAATGAGAGTTGTTGAGCCAACAGATCAGCGCATGCCAAAATGCCTAGGCGCTCGAGATAATCGTCTATTAGGTCGTCATCAGGCTGGCTGTCACAGTGTTGGTAAAATAGCAGGTTTTCTACCGCAGTAAGCTCATTTTTAAGCGCGTCTTTGTGGCCAATATAAGCAAGCTCTTCAAGATAATTGATATTGTTTTCGATAGGTTTATCATTCCATGCAACTGATCCTTGGTCAGCCGTCAGTAAGCCGCAGAGAATGCGTAACAAGCTACTCTTGCCGCTGCCATTAGCGCCAATAACATGTAAGCACTGACCGCTATGAGCGACTAATTCAAGATTATTGAACAAGACACGCTCAGATCGAGTGCAAGATAGTTTAGATGCTGTAATTATATTTGACACGATTGAGCTGTTTTTTGTGACTTTCAAATGAGTGACTTTCTAAGAGTCATTTTTTGCAATGCGGTGAGTTTAGCAATACCATGTAAGAAGTGCATTAGATTATATAAAAAGAAAACTAGAGACCTAACTATGAACTTTGATAAATACCGTGTAAATCCAGGCGAAACGATCGATTTGGGTGATTTTGATACTAAGCAGGATGGCAGTCTCAGCAATAGTAAATTAAAAGATTTGCGCTCCGATGTGTGGAAACAGTTGGCCGGTTATCAAGATCGTCTTTATGCCGAGTCAGGTCAGTCTTTATTAATCGTTTTGCAGGCCATGGATGCGGCTGGTAAAGATAGTACCTTAGATAAAATCACCAAACAGCTTAATTCGCATGGTTGTTCAGTCAGTAGTTTTAAATCCCCAAGTAAAGAAGAAAAATCACATGATTTTTTATGGCGTATTCACGATAAAGTGCCAGCAGCGGGTGGCATTACCTTTTTCAATCGTTCTCATTATGAAGATGT
>JALZWI010000278.1 GCA_023299895.1 Arenicella sp.
ATTCTTGCGTTTGGTTTTGTGCCAAGGCACCATTCGTATGAAATACTAGCGTTATCGCAATCAATAAAACTCTAGTAAATATATTATTTCGCAGAATGAGTCTCATAATGTTTAGTGTTACGTATTGAATTGTTTATAAGTAATCAAGCTAACTCACAGATCAAAAGTTTGCAACTGACTTGGTGATATTTCACCATCTAGTAATACTTGATGGCCTTCGATGCAAAGCCTATTTTGAGCAAACCATTTTACTGCTAATGGGTAAATTTCATGCTCAATGGTGTGAATGCGCTGTTGCAGAGTATCTACAGTATCCGTTTTTTTAATTGCTAAGCGGCCTTGTAAAATAATAGGGCCTGCATCTACTTCTGGCACAACAAAATGAACGCTAGCACCATGCCAGTCGTCTTCAGCATCTATTGCACGTTGGTGGGTGTTGGTGCCAGTGTATTTAGGTAATAGCGAAGGGTGTATATTGATTAAACGATTTTGATAATGATTTACAAAATCACTGGTTAGAATACGCATAAACCCAGCCAAAATAATGATGTCGGGTGACGCATCATCAATGCGTTTTATTAATGCTTGATCAAACTTCAATCGACTGTCGTAATCTCGATGGCTAATGCAGCACGTAGCAATACTTGATTTTGTTGCGCGCTCCAAACCAAAGGCATTTTGATTGTTACTGATAACCAATTCGATATTGATTGCCAGTTCACCAGCGCTAACCTGATCGATAAAAGCTTGTAGGTTACTACCGCTACCCGAAATTAAAATAACGGCTTTAGTCATTACTAATACTTGAATTAGGCGATTTGAACAGGAATGTCAGAGTTACCAGTGCGAATCTCACCCATTAAAAAGGCAGTTTCACCTGAATTATTAAGAATATCAATGGCTTGTTGGTAATGTTCGTCTGCGACCACCACAATCATGCCGACACCACAGTTAAAAGTGCGATACATTTCTGTACGTTCAATGTTTGCGGTGTTCATCATCCAGCTAAATAACTCTGGCCATTGCCAGCTTGATTCATCAATCACAGCATGACAATTATCTGGCAGAACACGTACTAAATTACCTGGAATACCGCCACCTGTAATATGAGCTAAGGCATGTACTGGTAACTCTTTGATTAGGTTAAGCGCTGAGCGCACATAAATTTTAGTCGGCTCCATCACGAGATCGCTCAACGGTGTGCCACCGATTTTTTGATCCAATGGGACCTCATAAGTATCAATAACTTTACGAATTAATGAATAACCATTTGAGTGTGGGCCACTTGAGGCAAGCCCAATTAATTTATCGCCTGAACTTACCTTGCTGCCATCGATCAACTGTTCCTTTTCTACCGCGCCAACACAAAAACCGGCAAGGTCATATTCATCATCGCTATACATACCAGGCATTTCAGCTGTTTCGCCACCAATCAGTGCCGCATTTGCTTGCACGCAGCCTTCGCCGATGCCAGTAACAACTTGTGCTGCTACCTCGGTACTTAATTTTCCGCTGGCAAAGTAATCTAAAAAGAATAGTGGCTCTGCACCTTGAACGATGACATCGTTGACGCACATGCCAACTAGGTCAATACCAATGGTGTCATGCTTGTTTAAGTCAAAGGCTAGTTTGAGTTTAGTACCAACGCCGTCAGTACCGGAAACTAAAACAGGGTCTTGGTAATTCTTGGGGACTTGAAATAGTGCTCCAAAACCACCTAAACCGCTCATGCAGCCATCACGTTGAGTGCGTTTTGCGATGGGTTTAATAACGTCAATAAACGCATCACCAGCTTCAATGTCGACACCAGCGTCGCGATAGCTTAATGATGGGTTTTGTGTTTCTGTTTTATCGTTGTTTGACACGTAAAACTCCAAAAGTATGTAGTCATTTTTTATGGGATGTATTGTAGCGTTTTCAATGCCTATTGTGTATCGAATAAAAGCCGTAGATAATCACTAAAAAATAATAATGTAAAACAACGAATATGATGATTTATGTACCAAACCTTTTAACCTTGGCGCGAATTGGGATGGTGCCATGGCTGGTGGTATTGTTACAGCAACAAAATTATCTGCTTTCATTAGTTGTTTTTGTGATTGCCGGTGTGACAGATGGTGTCGATGGCTATATTGCGAAGAAATACGACGCAAAAACAAAATTAGGTGCAATTCTTGACCCGCTTGCTGACAAAGCATTACTCGTTAGTTCATACGTCATGCTGTCGATTATGGAAATAATACCGTTTTGGCTAGTGGTCACCGTTGCATTTAGAGATTTGGTTATAGTTGGCGGTTACTTGATTGTGGAGATGTTTTTTGGCGAAGTGACCATGAAGCCATTGAGAATTAGCAAAGTTAATACCTGTATTCAGATTGCTTTTATTGTAATCGTGTTGGCGTCACTTGCTTGGGCGGTTAACTTGTCCACAGTGTTGACGATATTCGCTTATTTGGTGTTTTTTACTAGTGTGACCAGTGGCGCTGCTTATGTGTATATTTGGTCAGTAAAGACAACACAAAGCTCACTGAAGTAGCTAAAGGCTTCAACTAATAAATATGTCTAAAAACCAACAAACTAATTTGCAAATGGTATTGCCGTTAGCGCTCGATGATAAAGCGAGTTTTGCAAACTATTTGTCGGGCGATAACGCTGAGTTAATACGGGCGTTAAATGCCAGTGTTAGTAGTGAAGAGCAAACAATGTTGTATTTTTACGGAGCAGCAGGTGTTGGCAAGAGTCATTTATTATTTGCCATGCAGCGTTTGGCAAAAGATCAGGCCGTTGCTAGTTTCTATATATCGCTGGTAGATTCTAGAGTGACTCCCCAGATGCTTGAAGTGATCGACACACGTGCGATGGTTTGTATTGACGACGTTCAAGCTTGGGCTGGTGAAAGTGATAAAGAACGTGCGTTATTTGCATTATTTGAACGAGTGAAACAGTCTCAAGGTCGTTTAATTGTTAGTGCTACGCAACCGCCAAAGGCGAGCGGTTTTAGTCTAGAAGATTTAGTTAGTAGACTGGCTAGCGGCTTGGTATACCCTTTAAATGCCTTAACTGATGCTCAACAGTTTGATGCGATCAAATTGCGCGCTAACCAACGTGGATTAAGTATTTCCGATGAGGTGGTCAAGTATTTGCTAAGCCGTTCATCGCGAGACACAAGTGAACTATTCTTTTTATTAGATGAGATTGATAAAGCGTCATTGATTGAAAAGCGGCGGATCACTATTCCATTTTTACAGACCTTGTTGAAAAATTAGTTTTTTAGCGAACAGGCAATATTTGCCACGCGTTTGCCGAGCGCAAGGCACAAGGATTTTTCATCTTCTGAAATTGAGTTGCTGTTGTTGGATCCCGCAACATGACTGGCACCATAAGGCGTGCCACCAGTCGTTGTTTTATGTAAGGCAGGCTCAGAATAGGGTATGCCGCAAATCAACATCCCTTGATGAATCAATGGGTTAAGCATCGACAATAAAGTAGATTCCTGCCCTCCATGCATGCTCGAACTGGAAGTGAATACGCCAGCAGGCTTATTGATTAGGTCGCCCGACATCCATAAGCTGCTGGTCTGATCTAAAAAATGTTTGAGCGCAGAAGACATATTACCAAAGCGTGTTGGGCTGCCTATAATTAGGCCGTCGCAGTGTTTTAGTTCTTCGAGGTCAACATATGGGTCACCACTGTCAGGAATGCCTAACGAATTAGGTTCGCTCGATACTTCTGGTACGCAGCGCAGCAATGCTTCGCATTTAGGCACGGATTCAACGCCACGTGCAATTAAACGAGCCATTTTCTCTACAGAGCCAAGGCGGCTGTGATAAACGATGAGTATCTGCATGATTAAAGTATTGTCAGAATGGATTCAGGTGGTCGGCCTATTGCAATTTTGTCACCGTTAACCACGATAGGGCGCTCAATCAACTTCGGGTGTTGAATCATTACGTCAATAAGTTGATCTCGGTTCAGTGCTTCATTGGCTAAATTGAGTTCAGTGTATTGAGACTCACCTTTGCGTATAAAATCGCTAGGTTCTATTTCCAAACCGCGTAGAATGCTGTCCAACTGTTGGTGTGTCGGCGGTGTTTTCAGATATTCAATGACTGTTGGTGTAATTCCATTATCTGTTAAAAGTTGTAAGGTTTGCCGAGATTTTGAGCACCTTGGGTTATGATAAATGATCGTTTCCATTTAATAGTACCGATTAAGTAAATTTGGAATAGTAAAAATAGATGACTGATTATTCGATAAAGACGCACTTATTACAACTGCTTGATCTGCCAATCGCAGTATTAAAACGGTTTCGCTCAGACAGGTTGACTCGCCATGCAGCGGCATTAGCATTTAGTTCACTCTTGGCATTGGCACCAATGTTAGCAATTGCCTTTGCGATGCTGTCATTGTTTAGTTCTTTTGAGCAGCTGGGCGGCACGCTACAAGATTTTATGTATCAATTTTTAGTACCAACAGCGGGAGAAGATTTACGGCAATACTTAGATCAATTTGCCGGCCAAGCAGGTAAATTAACTGTCGTTAGCTTGGCATTGTTTTTACTCACTGCCTTGTTGTTATTGAGTACCATAGAGCAATCGTTTAATGATATTTGGCGAGTCAAAAAAGGTCGGCGCTTGTCGGCGAAAGTGACTGTTTATTGGGCGCTGTTATCACTAGGGCCTCTATTGATGGGGGCGAGTTTGGCTGTTTCGACATACCTGTTGTCATTAACTGTCATAGATAGCGCATACTTATCTCAGCAAATACAATCAGTTAGTGTGGCTTTGTTACCTTTTTTATTCGAAATGTTGGCATTTTTATTATTGTATTTAGTCATGCCGAATGTCCGTGTTCGATTTGTGCATGCTTTGGCTGGCGCATTTATTGCGTCTTTATTATTTGAATTAACTAAGCGTTTCTTTGCGCTTTATATTGTTAATTTTGACAGCTACCAAATTATCTATGGCGCACTATCTTCTCTACCAATATTTTTGATATGGATTTACTTGTCTTGGGTCGTGGCGCTTATTGGTGCTGAGTTTGTGGCTGTGCTGCAAGAGAAAGGTGTTTGGAAGGGCTCTATAAATAGCTGATGGCCCTTTAACTTTAATTAGCTAAGGGGGGGGCAACAACATCGCCGACAGCGACTCTGATTTGGCTATCAGAATCATAAATATCATCTTTATACTGCCAACGACTGCGCCAGCGAAGTAAAATTTTATCTGAGTAGGTGGTACGTCCATAAGAGCCGTTGTACGCTGCTAGAGCATCTTCTGTTGTCGAAAACCTATCCATATAGCGACGTAAGATTAGGCAACCATATCGAATGCTCGTCAGCGGGTTAAACAAATCAGCATTCGGTTGATTGAACTCTTCTTTCCAAAACGGCATGACTTGCATTAATCCTTGAGCGCCTGCGCTGGAAATGGCGTATCGGTTAAAATTACTTTCAATATCCATTACCGCCAATACCATTTGAGGGTCTAAGCCGTTGGCTAGCGCCTCTTGGTAAACAGTTTCAAGTAAACGCACTCGATAAAATGGGTCAGGAATTCTCTTTTCGAGCCGCACTGACATGCTGGAAAGCCAAGCCAGAGAATCGAGGTCGGTAGTTTGCAAAGTCTCATCTCGTGTTGCTTGATGTAGAGCTTTGATTAATACTGGGTCAACGTTTTCAGCAACCGACGGAGTCGCCCACAGACTAATAAATACTAGGCATAGGGTGATATATGAAAGTGACAAAAGATTGGCTGACATTGTTTTTAAGTTCGTTGGCGGGCATCAAGTACCAGCTTGCTTATATGTTGTACGACTGAATCAAGTTCTAAGTCTTCAGAGTTTTCTGCATCTCGCGCTTTGTATTCAGCTTGGTTTTTATCTAGGCTTTTAGCACCAATAACGAGCCGATGCGGAATGCCAATTAGATCAGCGTCGGCAAACATAATGCCAGGTCGTTCTTTACGATCATCTAGTAATACATCAATGCCGTTCGCTGCTAATTGAGCATAGATGTCATCGCAAGTATTAGTTACTTGATCAGATTTATTATACCCAATCGGTGTGATGATCACTTCAAAAGGCGCAATGCTTAGAGGCCATTTAATGCCACGATCATCATGATTTTGTTCGATCGCAGAGGCAACAATTCTTGAAACGCCAATCCCATAACAACCCATTGGCATAA
>JALZWI010000279.1 GCA_023299895.1 Arenicella sp.
ATATAGGGTATCTCGCGGCAACCCAAAGCCAAGTTTCAATATCCTCACCCAAATTAGATGCTGTCGGAAAGCTGATTCCCATAGCTATAAATATACGGTGAAACATAACTGTTGGCGTTGATATCGAGCAGGAGCGAATTAAATCTGGATATAACTCTCCGCTTTGTTTTCCGCTATTAACAGCTCCAAGTCCCGGTCGTCCATTGGGGTATTCAACATGATAGCTCGTATGAGAGAAGAGATAACCCTGATCCATCATAGCAGATAACTGATTGGAGACTTTGAAAGGCATAAAGACGTCATCACTGTCCAAGAAAGCAATGTATTCACCAGTCGCAGCTTTCATACCCACATTGCGGGCATTCCCGACACCGCCATTTTTTATCTTTATAATTGTGAGATTTTTATGTGCTTTAGCGAGACGCTCAACCTTTGACATGTCGTCTGTTGAGCCATCATTTACAGCGATAACTTCGGTATTTACATGAGTTTGATCCAGTGCGCTTTTAATAGCCCGGCACGTCAAGTCGGCTTCATTGTAAAAGGGGATGATAATGCTAACCTTTGTGTCTTCATCCGCAGCCTCAGCCTGCTGACGCGCATGTTCTGTTGCCTCTATATAAGGTGTTTTGCTCAAAAATTCAGTGAGTTCAGAGAAGTACTTTTTACGGCTACCATTCAGCATAACTTTTTCCGTGTCAGACCTTCTGGACATCATCCACTTCCAGAGCTTATCGCCCTCTATATTGGCTTTCGGATTATGAGTATCTTGGCCAGGATGAATCCGATATCTAACAAGCGTTTCTGGTTGGAAAAGAAACTCTCCATCTTCACGTAGGCGGTCCCACATGTCGTAATCTTGCGTAAACCTAAGGTCTGTGCGAAATGGCAAGTGTTTACGGATAATACCTGTTGGAATCATGAGTGTGCAGCCATTCACCATACCGCGCAAAAGCGCTATTGCAGGTTTCTTGCGCAGAAGAGCTTCATCCATCTGACTCTCATGCCAAGTTTCACCATTGTCATCCATCAAGAAGTAATTTCCAAATAGTATGAAGTTGTCGCGCCCATATTTTCGTAAAAACTCGACCTGTTTTTTAGTTTTCATTGGCAAGTGTTCATCATCGTGACTTAACCAGCAGAATAAATCCCCTGTGAGATGTTTGAATGCCGTGTTCATAGCCCCAGCAACACCTTGATTCTCTTGCTCTAAGTAAGTAATTTGGTCGCCGTAACTCAAGCATATATTTGCCGTAGCTCCATTGTCAGTAGAACCATCATTTACAACTATTACTTCTGTGTTGCTGTATGTTTGATTTAAAGCACTTTGAATGGCATTCGCAACATAGTTGGCGCCATTATAGACAGGAATAACAATTGAAACCTTGGGGTTCCCATTTTCAAATAATGTATTTGTAGAAGCAGAAATCATGTCGCGGTCTATAAATTAAATTAAACTAAGTAATAAAGACTAATCGGTTTAGTCTTGCTTTGTGTGTTTTGACTTCATTATGTCGTTCATTCTTTGCAATAGGTTATCATAGTCCATCTGTAAAACATACAGGTCAGCTTGCAAATCGGCAAATCGGTTTTGTTCAATACGCAACGATTCTGCGAGGCTGTTAAGTGTCGTCTCAGAAATTTCAGAAGATGTATCGCTGGCCTTTGCAACAACCCTTAGGTCATGAGCTTTATCAGATAAAAGATCGGAGACATTCAACCCATTGATCTCGACGAACTCTCGAAGCTTTCTATTTTCATGCATCAGTTTTCGAGTGCGCATAATGTGCTTGTGCACAAGTGGTACAGATCTTAAAATATCCTCAAATGCCATGCTAAAAACCTAAGCCTGAGGGCCCTTGCGCCACGTCTCACGGTTGATCAAGTCAACATAACTCATAACGCTATATAGTATTTTACGGCTGACAAGGCCACCTCGGTAATCATTTACAGGGTCGACATCATTTTTTGATAACTTAGTGACAACTTTTATCGCGTTTATAATTTTACTTGTATTCAGAGAAACCATAACTAATCCGCCGGCATCCATTATCTCAGGACGTTCATGTGCGTCACGAACCGTAACAGCAGGGAAGTTCAATAGGTTAGATTCTTCACTAATCGTGCCGCTATCAGAAATAACGCATCGGGCATTTTTCTGAAGAGCTATATAATCAAAAAAGCCAAACGGCGGCAGAAATACATCATCATCTTTAAAGCCTTGAGCTTCTAATCTGACTCGCGTTCGAGGGTGTGTGCTGACGATGACTTTGCAGTCAAAGGTATCTTGCAGTTCTTTGACGAGACGAGATAGTTCTTGAATTCGCTCTGGTCGATCGACATTTTCTTCACGGTGAAGGCTAAGAATGAAGTAGTTGTCTTCTTTAAGGTCTAGACGTTTCAAAATATCTGACGCTTCAATATCTGCTTCATAATGATTGAGGACTTCTTCCATGTGAGACCCACTTACCATTACGCGATCTCCTGGGATACCTTCCGCGACGAGGTATTCTTTTGCCCGTTCTGTCAGGGCAAAATTTATATCTGATGTGTGATCAATGATCTTTCGGTTGATTTCTTCTGGAACGCGTTC
>JALZWI010000280.1 GCA_023299895.1 Arenicella sp.
CCTGTAATATTGGGTGCCATATCTGATATTACAAGGTCTATTGGACGACCATTCAAAATTTTATCTAACTCGGATAAAACGGTCTCATCTTGAAAATCGCCCTTAATAAAATGTACCCCCTCAACCGGGTCCATATCGAGCAAATCAATGGCAATAAGCGTGCAGTTGTTACCGAACTGTCGTTTTATATATTGAGACCAAGCACCCGGCGCCGACCCTAGGTCAACGATCACCATACCATTGCGCAATAATTTATCTTGGTCTGCTATTTCTTGGAATTTATAAACTGCGCGCGAGCGATACCCTTGACTAACGGCTTTCTTAACATAGCCATCATTTGCGTGCCGCCTTGCCCATTCACCAGTTTTATTACCTTTTCGCGCCATTTGATGTGTATTTTTTATTAAATTGGTTAGAATCCCGCTTCTTCTTTATTAGATTATGACAGCAAATGACATTAACCGGAAAACAAAAGAATTATCTACGCGGCATCGCCCATAGCAAAAACCCAATTGTCACGATTGGCGGCAAAGGTTTAACCAAAGCAGTGATGAGCGAAGTTGAATTAGCGCTAGATCAACACGAGCTATTAAAGATAAAGCTACCGACCAACAGCAAAGCAGAAAAAGTCGCGCTATTGGCACAAATAACCAGTCAATCTAATAGCGAGCCTGTACAACTAATTGGCCGCGTTGCCGTTATCTATCGGGCAACGGACGAACAAAAAATAACACTGCCTAGTATTTAATTAATGGTTATATAAAAGCAGCCTTTGAGTGACCTTTATGAAAGGTTTACTCAAAAAAATAGGAATGAAAAACTAATAAGGAAAATAAAAAGTCAGGTTAAGTATCATAACTTACTGCTAATACTTCATAAGTTTTCTCGCCACCTGGTGCTTGAAAACTCATTTCATCTCCCTCGAATTTACCAATCAAGGCCCGCCCTATTGGTGAACTGAGAGATATCTTATTTTTCTGGATATCTGCCTCAAGGTCGCCAACAATTTGATAACTTACCTCTTTGTCGAGTTGCTCGTCATAAAGTTTGACCAGCGCGCCAAAAACAACCTTGCCATCGGCATTTAACTTGCTAGGGTCAATTACCTCAGCAATACCTAAATTGCCTTCCAGTTCTTTAATGCGCCCTTCGATAAAACCTTGCTGTTCTTTAGCGGCATCATATTCTGCGTTCTCAGAAAGATCACCATGCGCACGTGCTTCAGCAATTGCTTCAATAACTTTAGGTCGCTCAACACTTTTTAGTTTCTTCAACTCTGCTTTCAGTGCCTCAGCACCTTTGCTTGTTAGTAATACTCTGTCCATTTTTAAATTTCTTAAATTAGTTAAATTGTTTTATGCAAATCTTGCAATTTGCTAACGCGCATTTCAGAGTGAGCCTTGTGAGCTTCACCCATTGCTCGCGCAGCGGCAATATTGGTGAAATAGGTCACCTTACGCATTAGGGCTTCGCGCCTAATTGTATATGAATCAGCCAAACTTTCGGTGCTAGATGTTGTATTTATAACAAGGTCAGCATCACCATCAATAATCATATCAACAATGTGCGGTCGACCTTCATTGACTTTATTCACCATCGTCACATCAACACCTGCGTCTTGGAACACCTTTGCGGTGCCTGCTGTCGCGAATATTTTAAAACCTGCTTGCGATAAATAAGCGGCAAGCTCAGTGGCAATTTTCTTATCCATATCACGCACACTGAATAAGGCATTGCCGGTTTTAGGGATTACCGCACCAGCACCTTGTTGTGATTTATTATAAGCCTCACCAAAGCTATTGCCAACGCCCATTACTTCGCCAGTACTTTTCATTTCTGGCCCAAGAACCGTATCAACCCCTGGGAACTTAACAAACGGGAAGACTGCTTCTTTGACCGAGTAATAGCTTGGAATGATTTCTTCTGTGATGCCCTGCTCTGCCAGGCTAACTCCGGCCATACAACGCGCCGCCACTTTAGCCAATGGTCGAGAAGTGGCCTTGGAAACAAAAGGTACTGTACGCGAGGCACGAGGGTTGACCTCTAGAACATAAATAGTCTCGCCCTGAATGGCAAACTGAACATTCATCAAGCCAACCACATTTAATGCCATAGCCATTTGCTTGGTCTGCTCACGTATCTGAGCTCTTATACCATCACTTAAACTGAACGGCGGCAGAGAGCAAGCTGAGTCACCTGAGTGTACACCCGCTTCTTCAATGTGCTCCATAATGCCGCCAATGACAACGTTCTCACCGTCACAGATTGCATCCACATCGACTTCAATCGCGTCATTCAAAAAGCGGTCTAATAATACTGGTGACTCATTGGAAACTTGAAAAGCAACACGCATATAATTCAATAACGCATCGCGGTCATGAACAATTTCCATTGCTCGACCACCTAACACATAGGACGGTCTGACCACCAAAGGATAACCGACTTCATCGGCTAAACTAAGTGCCTCACCTTCACTGGATGCAATTCTGTTGGGCGGTTGTTTAAGATTTAGATCATTTAATAATGCTTGAAAATGTTCGCGATCTTCAGCGTTATGAATAGCGTCAGGAGAGGTACCAATAATCGGTGTGCCTTGCGCTTCGAGCGGACGGGCAAGTTTCAGAGGTGTTTGACCGCCGTACTGCACAATCACGCCAGTTGGGTTTTCTTTGTGAACAATTTCAAGCACATCTTCGAGCGTTAATGGCTCAAAATACAATCGGTCAGAAGTATCATAATCGGTTGAAACTGTCTCAGGATTACAATTCACCATGATGGTTTGATAACCATCATCACGCAATGCCATGGCTGCGTGTACACAACAATAATCAAATTCAATACCTTGACCAATTCGATTTGGGCCGCCACCGAGCACCATTATTTTTTTCGCTTGCTCAGGCTCAGATTCACATTGTTGTTCGTAGGTTGAGTACATATAAGCGGTTGCGGTGGCAAACTCGGCCGCACAAGAATCAACGCGCTTATAGACAGGACGAATATTAAGTGCATGACGTTTGGCACGTAACTCATCTTCGCTGCAGTTCAACAACTCGGACAAGCGTACATCAGAGAAACCTTTGCGTTTCCATGCGTACATTTGATCCCCGTCTAAATTTGCTAACTGCTGATTCGCAACATCGCTTTCGATAAGAATTAGGTCTTCAACTTCAGCTAAGAACCAGGGTTCAATACCCGTTTCTTTATGCACATCTTCGACGGACAAGCCTTCACGAAACGCATCCCCGATGTACCATAAACGGTCGGCTTTCGGTACTCTTAAGGCGCGACGCAATCGATCTTTACGGTCATCGCCTTGTAATTCACCTAACTGAGGCTCGAAACCATGACTGCCGATTTCAAGACTGCGCATGGCCTTTTGCAACGACTCTTGGAAAGTACGGCCAATCGCCATTGCTTCACCAACAGACTTCATCTGCGTGGTAAGAGTGTCATTGGCCTGTGGAAATTTGACAAAATCAAAGCGTGGTATTTTTGTCACCACATAATCAATGCTTGGTTCGAATGAGGCTGGTGTCAAACCGCCAGTAATTTCATTGCGTAGTTCGTCAAGTGTATAGCCGACCGCTAACTTGGCCGCTACTTTAGCAATCGGAAAACCCGTGGCTTTAGAGGCTAAAGCTGATGAACGCGACACACGTGGGTTCATCTCAATAATGATCATGCGCCCATTTGACGGATCAATCGCAAACTGCACATTAGAGCCACCAGTATCAACACCAATCTCGCGCAACACTGCCAAGCTGGCATCGCGCATGATTTGATATTCTTTATCAGTCAACGTTTGCGCTGGCGCAACAGTAATCGAATCACCTGTGTGAACACCCATGGCATCAAAGTTTTCAATGGCACAAATAATAATGCAGTTGTCTTGGTGATCTCGAACCACTTCCATTTCGTATTCTTTCCAACCGAAAATGCATTCTTCAATCAACAACTCATCTGTTGGTGAGGCATCTAGGCCACGCTCGCAAATCTCAACAAACTCTTCTTTGTTATAGGCAATGCCACCGCCCGTACCACCCATCGTAAATGATGGTCGAATAATTACTGGCAAGCCCAAACCATCTAAAATTTCAAAGGCTTGATCCATGCTATGAGCAACATCACCTTGTACTGTTTCCAAACCAATTTTGTGCATGGCTTTTTTAAACTTCTCTCGGTCTTCGGCTTTATCAATTGCCTCTTTGGTCGCGCCAATCATTTGAACGCCATATTTGGCTAATACACCTTCGCGCTCTAGATCCAAGGCACAATTTAATGCTGTTTGACCACCCATCGTTGGTAACAAGACATCAGGTTTTTCAATTTCAATAATCTTCTCAACCGCTTGCCAACTAATAGGCTCAATATAGGTCGCATCAGCAAAACCAGGGTCCGTCATGATGGTCGCAGGGTTAGAGTTAACTAAAATAACTCGATAACCTTCTTCTTTAAGGGCCTTACAGGCTTGAACGCCGGAATAATCAAACTCACAGGCTTGACCAATAATTATTGGTCCAGCGCCAATAATCAATACACTTTGGATGTCATTACGCTTTGGCACTAGTTCTTCACCTTCTTCTTTTCATCTGAGTTTTCTTGCATCAACTTTATAAAATATTCAAATAATGGCGCAACATCTCGTGGGCCTGGGCTCGCTTCAGGGTGACCTTGAAACGAAAATGCTGCCGCGTCAGTGCGCTCGACTCCCTGAATAGTGTTGTCAAACAGAGAGCGGTGCGTCACTTTTAAATTGCTTGGTAAACCGTTTTCTTGCACCGTAAAACCATGATTTTGGCTGGTAATCATTACCTGCTTACTCTCTAAGTCTTGTACCGGATGGTTGGCTCCGTGATGGCCAAATTTCATTTTTTCAGTTTTTGCGCCTGAAGCAAGCGCTAAAATTTGATGACCTAAGCAAATACCAAAAACAGGTACACCTGCAGCAATAATATTTTGCGCAGCAATAATCGCATATTCGCATGGTTCAGGATCACCCGGACCGTTAGATAAAAATACACCATCAGGGTTTTCAGCTAGCACTGTTTCTGCCGGTGTTTGAGCCGGCACGACGACGACCTCGCATCCAAGATCAACTAAAATACGTAGAATGTTATGCTTTACGCCAAAATCATAAGCAACTACCTTATAATCAGTGCTCGCTTGATCAGCATAGCCATCTTTTAATGACCAAACAGATTGCTGCCACTGATAAGGAGCATCTGTTGTAACCTCTTTAGCTAAATCCATGCCTTTCAGCCCAGGAAATCCTTTAGCGTTGGCAATGGCTTGCTCAGCATCTATGTTTTCACCAGCGATGAGACAACCATTTTGCGTACCTTTCTCACGCAATATCCGAGTTAACTGACGAGTATCAATATCGGCTATCGCAACCACATTATTTTCTTTTAGATAATCATCTAGGTTTTGTGTATTTCGCCAATTATTTGCCAAACGCGGTAAGTCTCGAACAATTAATCCAGTAGCATAAATTTGATCTGACTCGACATCTTCATCGTTAGTACCAGTATTGCCGATATGCGGATAGGTCAATGTGACCATTTGTTGTGAATAGGATGGGTCTGTGAGTATCTCTTGGTAGCCTGTCATGGAAGTGTTAAACACAACTTCTCCAACACTTGAACCAATAGCGCCAATCGATTGTCCCCAAAACAATGTTCCATCTTCTAATGCTAGCAAAGCGGTGTATTTCACGATGTCTGTCTACCTTGTTATTACAAAACTATAAATGTTGATCGGCAAAAATAAAACCGATTATAATTATTATTTGAGCTTAAAAAGCTCAAAAAAAGGGAGAAGCCTTAAAAAAAGCTTCTCCCGTATTTTTTCATTACACGACAAATTAATTGTTCACCTTTCTGACGATGACCTTACTTGTTGAAAAAAAGTTAGTCCAAAAAGAGGTCTCTAATAAACACAATCTCCGCGTTATTATTTGGTCAAAACGTATTTGCTTGGCAAAAATCAACGAATACCTCATTTATCTCGAATTAACTCTTTGTTGGCCAACTCTGAATTGCGAGTATTCTAGCGATACTGACTAACAAGTGCAATCTGATTTTATCGCTTAATCAGTCAATTTAATGAAGATATTTCACTGCCGCTCATAATGATGCTAAATCGAGCACATCGGCCATATCATACAAACCGTTAGAACGGCCTGACAACCATTGCGCAGCTCGTACAGCACCATTGGCAAAGGTCAAGCGATTCGATGCTTTATGGGTAATTTCGATACGCTCACCCTCGGTGGCAAACAACACGGTATGGTCACCGACCACATCACCTGCACGAACTGTGGCAAAACCGATTGTTTTTGAATCTCGAGGTTTACCAATACCCTCACGACCATAAACAGCAACATCAGACAACTTTTCTCCCATCTGCTCAGCAATCACCTCTCCCATACGCAATGCTGTACCAGATGGAGCATCCAGTTTATGACGATGGTGCGTTTCGATGATCTCGATATCTGACTCTTCACCCAAAATCTGTGCCGCCTGACGCAGTAGATGTAAGCAAAGGTTGACGCCAACACTCATGTTTGGCGCAAACACGACTGATATTGATTGAGCGGCATCGGCAATAACTAGTTTTTGTTCGTCATTAAATCCGGTCGTACCAATAACAATAGACTTGCCGTTGCTTTTGCAAATCTCGAGATGCTCTAAGGTTGGTTCTATTAAGGTGAAATCGATTAATACATCAAAGTCATTAATAACGCGGGCAAGTGTTTCGACAATCAACACACCATTTTTTCCAATACCTGCTATTTCACCCGAGTCCATGCCAATAAAAGAGCTATCAGCTCGATGTATTGCGGCTGTCAGTTCAACGCCACCCTCTTTAGCATTATGGACAGCTTGTATAAGTGCGCGGCCCATACGACCTGGCGCGCCTGCAATGGCTATTTTGATCATTTTACTATATGTGAGCTTTGTTCTTATTTAGAGTTAGCTTAAATGGTTATCGAAAAACATCTTTAATTTTTCCTAAAACGCCTACAGGGCTACTTATAGATGTAGAACTTTTTTGATCAAAGTCATTCGCTGCTGTGAGAATATTAACGTTATTACATGCATTAATAAAACCAACAACAGTTGCGCGATTGTAGCCAGATTTCGTCATTAGACTGTCGACAGTCTCGGTTCTTACAAACAGCATAGTACATAGTTTCAACAATGTATTATCCAGCTCGATCAAATCAAATTGTGGCCACTTTTTGAGTATATAACCAGCATTTTGATCCAAACCTGGCGCTAGATCTTCAATATCATTAATCAATGCATTGACCCAAGACAAGCAACTCATTGGATAAGCCTTAAAACCATTTTTAGGCTGCCAATTGCTGGTCATAGGTAGCTTTGAGATCGTCCCTTTACGCAAAATTTGCGACCAAAGCCCTGGCTCTTTCATGCTGTAAACCATCTGACGCTCAGCTTTTATATAAAACAAGGTCTGATGATCAACGATAATCTCATTATCTGTAAGCCAATACTCTTCGTTTGACTGCATTTGCAAGCCTACTTTTTGCTCAAGTACGACTTCATCATCCTCAACCTCAGATTCAATTTCATCATTAACCGTTTGGTCAACTTCAGAAATGCTCGTATGTTCTGACAATGTGATATCCCAAATCTCATTAGAATCAGTTTCGATAACCAATACACTATTTACAGATGAACTTTCATCATCAGTCATCAATAAGACTGGTTGGTTAGCACTAACATCAGTATTTTGTTGATTAAATTTACGAACATCGTCGGCTACTTTTACATACTCACTACTCGTAAAACTATTGTAATCAATACTCATATTTTCCAAATCGAACTTATGTTCATTCGCATTAGAAAAATCTTGTTCTGTGGTCTGAGAATGACTGGCAAAAGAATTCTCGGAATGTATATTAATTGCAAACTTTATATCACTGGGTAAAACACGCAACAACGGGGGCGGATCAGCATTAACCACATTGACAGTGAGCTGAGACAACGCCAATTTGAAATCACTCCATTGAACAGGCCGACAGATATAAGTGTCACTATCATTATCTAAATCATTACCAACTAAAATTGTTGGTCTTGTTGCAAGACCTTTTTCAGAATCGTCGAAACTGTATGATTCGTCCAGAATCAATATATCAGGTTCATCTTCATGGCCCGCTTTCAAAACAACCACTTTATATTCAAGTTCGTTTTTAGCGAGATTCAAAAAAGACTTAAAAAGGATTTGCTCCTTCTTTTCTATTCCTTTAAAAGCCAGGTATTTAATTTGAGTTGTCACGTGATAAGCTATTTCTTAAGGTTATTTATTTAAAACGTACGGAGACTCAGCTAAGTATTGTTACTTCACGGTAACAGTACTAACATCGGTAGATGAGGTATACCTTACCTTTTCAACCTAAACAAGCTTCATTCAATAGAAGCTGTCCCATTCACCACAATTTGGACAATGCCAATGCATTGCCTTTGTGTCAAAACCACACCCAACGCAAGTATACTCAATATTGTTACTTTTTGCTCGACTGAGTAAATCTTTCAACAAATCATTTTCCTGACCCGCTGAAAGGTTTTTATTACTAACCGTGTCAAATAAATAACTAGAAACTGGTGAGCTCAAGCCCTCTTCATGAACATGATTAGTAATTCTTGTGATCGCTTCCTCAACCCCAAAAGTTTCCTCTAAAGCATATCGCCATGCTTTAAAAGCAATAAAATCTTTAGGAATAGACGTTAATTCACCTAAATAATCTCGCAAACCTTTCTGATTGTCCAGTTTTTGATAACAAACAATCAAATCAGCCACCACAAGCTCTGTCAGCATTTTATTGGACACTGCTAGACTCTGCCATAAATTAATGGCCTGTTGATAAT
>JALZWI010000281.1 GCA_023299895.1 Arenicella sp.
TAGAAATGATGGTTGAAACAGGCTGTGACGGCTTAGGTTTGGACTGGACGGTTGATATTGCAGATGCCAGATCTAGAGTTGGTGATAAAGTAGTATTGCAAGGTAATATGGACCCAGTTGTAATGAATACAAACCCTAAGGTGGTTGAGCAACAAGCAATTGATGTTTTACAATCCTATGGACAACATGACACTTCTAGTAAAGGGCATATTTTTAATTTAGGCCATGGTATTCAACCTCATGCTAATCCAGATAATATGGCAGCCTTAGTACAAACAATTCAATCACAAAGCGCACGATTCCATCAGAGCAATGATTAACTTTGACCTAGTAGAGCCTGGCGTATTTATTGGTAGTGCTCCACAGTCGAGTGTGGATGTTGCGCGACTCAAGCAAATGAAAATCACGGCGATCATTTGCTTGCAAAGTGACGATGATTTAAAGGCACGTAAAATAGATTGGTCAAAACTCCAGGAGTCATATAAACATAATGATATTTCAGTTAATCGTTTTCCGATCAACGATTTTGATGAAGTAGATCTAGGGTGCAAAGTAGTTGAACCGATTAAACGACTTAATGAGTTGTTGTCTGCTAAGCACAAGGTTTATGTACATTGCAATGCTGGCGTTTGCCGGGCTCCGGCGACCGTTTTAGGCTATTTATGTCATTACCAGGGTATGTCACTCGAAGCAGGCTTAGGGCAAATACGGATTGCTCGTCCAATTGCTAACCCCTATAAAAGCGCGGTTGAAAAAGCGCTTATCGAGTTGGCAGGATAATCACGCCTGATTTAGAAAGCGGATTCTAATTAGACAGCAAATTCTAAATTAGATAAGTAGAATTCCAAACATCGAAACTAATTGATTATTTGGAGTTACATAATGGCTACTAAAAAAACAACCGCAAAGAAAACTTCTGCTAAAGCGACTAAATCAAGCGCGGTATCAGAAGTAACAAAACAACAACGTGCAGCATTAAAGTTGATCAATGACAATCTTGATAATGCTCAAGATTTGGCTAAAAAGACATATTTAGCAAGTTTAGGTGTTGTTGGGCGTTCTTATGAAGAAGTTAAAACTCGTTACGTTAAAGCGACTGAGAGTGCGCAAGCGCGTTATGAAAAAATGACCACTGACAGTCAAGAATTCGTAAAAGATTTGGTTGATCGTGGTGAAAAAGTTCAAGACGAAGCAGGTGATTTGATCAAAGAAAGCCGTGCGTCTGTTGAAGAGCAAATCGAGGCAGCAAAAAAACGCCTAGGTGGTTTTGTCTCAATCGTTGATGTACCGGCTCGGTTACAGGACGTTTCAGACAAATTGGAATCTTTAAGTAAGGATCTTAAAAAGTCTGCATAACTTCTTAAGCAATATCTAGCATAAAAAAAGCCTGTTTTTGCAGGCTTTTTTTATGCATTAGTGTTTGCTAAGCTAAACCCGATAAACTAAGTCTGATAGACTTATCGAATGGCAAAATTAAGTACCCGTGATTTGATCTTAGATGTAGCATTAGTGCTGCTTAATGAGCGTGGAGAAAGCGTTGTCACCAGTGTTGATTTAGCCGTTGAAATGAACATTAGCCCAGGTAATTTATATTATCATTTTAAGGGAAAAGAAGAAGTTGTTGAAGAGCTCTATGCGCAGTTTCATGCACGACTGATACTTGCAATGCAAGAAATCACTTCTCAGGCTAAAGGAGATAGTAAAGAAACCTTAGCTGCTTTATGTGTCGTCTCAGATATATTGCAACAGTTTAAATTCATCAGTCAGGATATTACTGGTTTACATAACCGTTACCCCACGTTACGACGATCTCTTGCTAAGATATTAAGTCTGTTACATCAGTCACTGGTTGCACTCGTTAAGTTGGTTATGGATAGATCGAAGGTGACAAATTCAGATAACGTGTCTCGTTTGTTAGCCGACAATTTAATGTTTACACTGATTAATTACGGCGCATACTTAGTCTTAATTGATCCACACCAGCAGTTGCAAGAAACATCGATCGAAGAACATTTATATTTGCATTTTTTGCCATTTATAGAAGATTAATAATTTTGAGGAGATTGTGTGGCTAAAAACATAAAAATTTGTCGGCAACATGAAATGGAATATGACGAATGTCGTGAGGTTGCTCAACAGTTGCTAGACAAGCTGGTCGACCATTTTGGTGGAAGCATTAGCTGTATTGGTGATGATTACCAATACCGTCATCCAACAGGGATAAAAGCAGTTATTGAAGCACGTGCAAAAGAGTTTAACGTCAATGTTAAATTGGGCTTGTTAACAGGCGCATTGGCTCCAAGGTTAGATGAAGAAATTAATCGAGTACTAGATGAGCACCTCGGTAGTTCTGTTTGATGCGAATGGGCGCTAAGGTTTAGAAAGTTAATTCTAATTAGACGGCGAATTCTAAATTGGACTGATACTCTAAGCATTCGATAAATACGAGATATATTCTAGAGGAAGAAGAGATGGCTGATACTAAAAAAACAACCGAGAAAGTAACTAATACGACGGCAAAGAAAACAGTAAAAAAAGTATCTACGAAAGCGGTGGCTAAACCTGTTGCAAAAAAAGTAGGTAAAAAGTTAGCTAAAAAAGCAACCAAGAAACCTATTGCAAAGAAAACGACTAAAAAAGCAACGAAGAAAGCAGTTAAAAAAAATGCGAAAAAAGTAAGCAAGAAAACCAGTAAAAACGCTTCCTCAAAAAAGGATAATCGGTTTGAGCAATTACAGAGTTTACTGCAAGATAATTTGAGTGGTATTAATGCTGATGGGGCTGAAGCCTTGGCAAAGAATATCTGGTTAGCGGGATTGGGCGCTTACTCAAAGACATTTGACGAAATTGCAGAACGAGTTGATGATATGCAAGATAGGTATTCAACAATAAATTCAGAGGGTCAAAAAATCTTTCAAGATTTAGTTAAACATGGCGACTCGATGCAAAGTGATATTGAAAAGACAGTTAAGAAAGGACGCGATACATTAGAAGACAGAGTTGAAGACTTCAAAGAGCGCTTTGGTGGTAGTTTGTCTTCAGTGGTTGATATCCCAGGTCGATTAAGACAAGCCGCTAAGAAAGTCGATAAACTGAGCAATAAATTAAAGAAAAAGTAGCAATCGATTTGAAACTAGATCAACTTTATTTGGTTTCTAAATGCTAAGTATTTAAGAGAAGGTTTGATAATAGAGCGCTGATTCTCCGGCGTTTTTTATGCTCGTTTGACTAACTTCACTTGATTCTTTTTTTCAGCTCTTTTGCTTTTGTTGATTAAATCGCGATCTAGTTTTTTTACGAATTTATCTAAAGCTCTACTTATATGAGTTTGGATACGTATCTTTTCTAGAGACGGCCAAGTTGACTTTTCTCCATCAGCAATTAGCTCTAGGATTTCTTTGCTCGATTGTGCGGACAGAGCTTTAGTCGGATTTAAAAATCGGTTTGACGGCAGAATATTGATATCCCCTGTATAGGATTGGGAAACAATCGAAATATAGCCGTTAATTAATTTACTGAAATAAGAGTCCGAATTAAAGGGTTTTTGCACGATATACGAAGCCGCCAGCCCCCAGTCTTTGATAGTTTTCATACTGGTTGCACTTATGGTCGAAATAATTCCAGGATGTTTTTTTTGAGGGTTGATAAACGGCAAGGCCAGAGGATTAGTTTGGCTGACAATGAAATGATTAACACCATACAATCGCGATAAACGTTTCATTGGTAAGTCATCACTGAGTGAACCGTCAACCCATTTACGTTGGCTAAGATAAGGCACTCGATCTCCATTGACATCTTTAGCCATCAAGGTGACTGGCTCGAACACGCCTGGTATACAGCATGATGCCAATACTGCCTCACGTAACATCACATTAGGTGTAGTGATAGCGTTTAGTAGGCGAGACTTCTGATGTTTTTCTGCAGGGGCAATTGAAATATTGATACGCAAACCAGAAATTTTATAGGCTTCTGAAAACGTAAGATCTGGAATCAGTTTTGCGATCGTATTTTTGAAATCGTTTTGATCAATTTTACTTTTACCAAGAAGAGATAGCTTATTTATAATACTCCGCAATTCTTGCTCAAAATCCATGAACTCAGGTTCAAATATTTTACCAAGCGCTGAATTGCTACGTGAACCAGCAATCCCAGCAATCAAAGCTCCTCCACTGGAGCCTGATATGATCTCAGGAATTAATTCCTGTTGCCAGAGCGCTTTTAGCACACCGATATGAAAAAATAAAAAAGTTCCAGAACCGCTCATTAGAAATGCTGAACGACCAAAACAGAGTTGTGCGCGATGAAAAAAATCAATTTTTTCATCTAAGCTAACACCTTTTAATCTTGGTTTTGCTAAATGCTCAAGACAGCGCGACACTTCTTTTGAGTATTCCTCAATTAACCGTTTGGTGCCAAATTTTGCTTGTGTGTACAAATCTGATCGCCCCATGCCACCGAGATTGCCATGGATTCCTTCGTTCAAAGCATATAATAGGTCAGTGTTATTATTTGCACGACGCAATGATTTCATTAAATTGACGCGACTTCGAATACTTATATGATCATAGCGGCGAGTGTTGTCATTTTTTTTCCACTTTGCCAAACCACTCTGTTCGTCATGGGCAATAGCGGCCGTACGCCATTCTTTATAAGAACTCGCATTAGCCATTTTTCGCTCTAGAGCTTTAGTCATACGTATGATCACAGTGATATTCTATTAGTTACTTCTTTTTAGTGAAGGCTATTTTAGCACGGGAATTTTTTTTGAGTGCCGCATAGAGATCAACAAATTCTTGTGTCACTTTATGTTTTCTATCCAAATAAATTAATGGAGTATTGCTCGCGTGAGATTCTTTAACCTTAACTGATGAGGAAATAAAGGGCTTTAATAGTTTAAACTTATCTTTTGCGAGTTGTTTGACGGCTTCTTGGGGTAACTTTGCCCGAGCTTGAAATTGGTTGACGATGACACCTTCGATAACAAGATCAGGATTATGATCTTCGATGATTTCTTCTAGCTCTTCAGTCAGGTCAATCATCGCCTCACGCGCAAACACATCGCAGTCATAGGGGAGTAAGCATCGATCGGCAGCGATTAAGGCTGATAATGTAAAGAAGTTCAGCGCAGGCGGAGTATCAATATAAATTTCGTCAAATCGATCATCTATACTGATAAGAAAATCGCGGAATTTATAGATTTTGTGTTTCGCCTCTAATTTTCCCTCAAGGTCAATCAAAGAGTAACTCGCTGAAATCAGTGAAAGGTTTTCAAATGCAGTTTTACGAATGTAATCATCCGCCGTAAAATCTCGATAATTGCGACTGATAGTCGATTCCATGAACTCAGCAATACCGACCACATTATCCTTGCCGCTGTGACCTAGATAGGCTGTAGTGTTTGCTTGAGGGTCCAAATCGACTACTAAGACTTTGTTGCCAGATTGTGCTGAAATGGCCGCTAGATTACAGGTAATAGTTGATTTACCAACACCGCCTTTGCGATTGAATATGACTCTTTTCATGATTACGGCTATGATAAATAAGAATAAATGTTCTTGCTAGTATTGTATCTCTAATATTGTATTTGAAAAGCCATTAATTTACTGTTAACTCAATAAATGTCTTATTTGTTTCTCAGATAAATCAATTTTATCTGCATGGCTGGGCAGTTCAAGCCACATAGTCTGACGAGAGTTTATGTCTAAATAACTTTTTAAATAGTCTCTTGTTTCATCAAAGATAACTTCATTTTGTTTGGGAAAGTGGTTATAGATAAGCGCACGAACTTCGATACCACGTTGTTGGCAAGCTTCTAGTGATAAAACTGTGTGATTAATCGACCCGAGCCTTGCCGAAGTGGTTATCAGAACTGGTAATTTGAGCTGTGCTATCAGATCGATTATCAGAGTGTGGCTATTTAGAGGTACACAAAGGCCGCCAGCACCTTCAATTATTAAGTGCTCGCAGCTAGCTTCAAGTTGCTGAGTTTGTTCTATCAAATAATCAGGATTTATTTCGCAGTTCTCTAATCGAGCAGATAAATGTGGTGAAGCTGGGTAGTCAAAACGGTAAGGCAAGTGAAGTTCTGTTGCGCAGGTGTTAAATTGCCTTTTTGCAATAGTTTCATGAGTACGCAGATCTTGAGAACCGTTTTTTGAGCCAGTTTCAACCCATTTTTGAGTACATAACGGATACCCCGAGCCCAGTATGCTATGCGCTAATGCTCCGCAAGCAACAGATTTGCCTATATCTGTATCAATGCCAGTTATAAATAAAGTAGTCATCGTAATTGCAGGTTAAATGTTATTTTTGCGAGCAACAATATAAATCGGTTGATAGCTTAATGGCACTTTACCATCTCGTTCAAAATTATCACGATAATCGGTTTCAAACATAGCTAGGCTTTGCTTATTCCAGGTATGCCTTGCATTACCGTTTACACCGGTTTGTCGCAAGTGCAACAGTAACTCTCGCACTGAGTCGAACCACAAGGTTGTTTCTTCAATGATGATTGATTCTACCTGATAAGCAGACTTAAGATGTTGCCGCCATGCTTGTTCAGACCAAAAATTTAGTTGTTCTTTTGTGTTAAAGCTTTGCTGAGTTTTCAGTTTTTCCAGTTCTTTAAAATGACCATCACCAAAACTACTGATCGCTAAGTAGCCTCGGTCTGTTAATGAGCTTGCAAGCCGCTTTAATAAACTTGGTAAGTCAGCACTCCATTGCACACAAGAAGCGGAACAAATTAACTCGCAATTAGTTGGAACAGTAATATCTTCAACATCGCCAGCTATAAAACTGATATCCGATAATGGCAAATATTTTTGACACTCTTCTAACAAATCATTGACGATTAATTCTTTGATTTTGAATCGTTCATTTAAGTGCTTAGTAAGAAATCCTGTGCCGCAACCGAATTCGAATGTGCGAGCAAGCGATGGTTTCATCCCTGTATTAATTAAGTGCTCAACCAATGTTCTAGCACTGTTTTTTTGAACTAAGGCACTATCGTTATAACTAACTAATGCTCGCTGGAATGAATGTCGAATTTTTGACTGAGATAGCATCGCGCTATTGTCTTTATACAAACAGATTTAAGCAAGTAGCTTATGCGACTATTTTGAAATTGGTAGTAGATCTTGCCAATTAACCCAGTATGTAAAGGGCGCATGGGCTGCATCGATTAGATTAGGTTGATAATATTGCCAAGCCCGAAGTTGGTTCTTTGTAGGAAAAATTTTATCCTGCTTGCTGATCCAGATAGCATCCCAGGGGATAGTGTTATCAACTACGTATCGACGATCTTTGATATGTTGTAGTTCATTTTTTTTTGTAGAAATATCCACATTGGAGGCGTTGATTGTCATATTGCTGGAGTTGCAACAGCGCTTGCTGAATTCAACAAAACTATCAAGATTTAGAGTATCTATTGTATGTTGCACAACTACGCCTGCAATCCCAGCATAACGATCTATGCCCTGCATGGTACCGTTGATAGCGATCTTGGTATCAAAAATATCAGGGCGATTTTGTTGCCAAAGAGTATAGTTGGCCACCCCAAAAGACCATGCAATTAAGGTTCGAGTGTCGTAAAGACTTAAGTCAGGCAGTTTATTTTCGATGTTAGTGTAATCTGATACAACCAGCACATCAGTGTCAGTATTCGTCAATAAGTTAGCAATGATAGTATTATCTAAGCCCCAGCCATTAAAGAAAACAACAACGTGGATTGCGCGACTACTTTGGTGCTGCCATTTATAGATCATTGAGGCAATCAATACAGATGGATAGGGCAGATTCCGGCATATTAGCGGTGAGAGAAAACCGAATACGCTCACTGCCGGCAGCCACGGTAGGAGATCTAATTGGCATTGCTAAGACACCATTTTCTTCGAGCTTAGCTGCAAGTCTAACGACATTTTCGTTGCCTGCTTCGATGATTGGCACAATTTGCGAATCACCTAGGTATTCAATCTCCAAAGCGTTCAGTCTGTTTTTAAAACGCTCACTCAGCTCAGATAACTTTTGTCTTTCAAGTTTAAAGTTTGCTAACTGTTGCCAGATAAATATATTCCACTCGATATTAATCGGTGGTAATGCGGTTGAAAATAACCATGACCTAGAAAAATTAATCATGCTGTCGATCAATACCTGGTCACCGACAACAAAGCCACCGCAACCCGCTAAAGCTTTGCCAAAGGTGCCGATAATAAGGTCGACCTCATTCACTAGGTTTAATTGTTCAGTAAGGCCAAGACCGTTAAGGCCAAAACAGCCAACGGCGTGGGCTTCATCAACATAAAGACCGCACTGATATTCATTTTTAAGTGCGACTAACTCAGTCAGTGGTGCGATATCCCCATCCATACTGAAAATAGATTCAGTGACGATCCACACATCTCGATACTCACTACGATACTTTTCTAATAGTTGGGTGAGGTGATCAAGATTATTGTGAGCAAAGCGCTTAAATTTCGCATGACCCAATCTAAGCCCATCTATTAAGCTGGCATGAACGTATTTATCGGCTAAAACAAGGTCTTGTTCTGACGTGATTGCAGGCAATATACCAGTATTTGCATGGTAGCCGCTGTTAAAGAGCAGTGCGCTGGTTTTACTATAAGAGCGAGCTAGCAAGGATTCAAGTTGAGTATGGTTTGAGCTGGTACCTGTTAATGGGCGGGATGAAGAGGCGCTCATCCAATTGCTCTTAGCTATATCTACTTGCTGGAAAAAATGCTTTTGCAGGTCAGTGTTACCTGCTAAGCCTAGATAATCATTGCTTGAAAAATTCACAAGGGCACTGTTATCACTATTGGCGGTATAACCATCCGCGTTTAAAGTCCGCGCCTGTCGAAAAGTATTATTTTTTCTAAGATCAGCGAGAGTTTGGTTTAAATGCGTGTGCTTCATGTGTATCAGGTAGGCTTTAGTTAAGATGCTTGAGCTAATTTGAGAATGGCATTGCAGATGAGGCTAAGTTGCTCGCGTGAGGTAATATACGGCGGCATACAGTAGATGTTTTTACTGAACGGGCGCAACCAAACACCTAGTTCAGTACACATTCTCTGAGCTAATGTAGGGTCTACTTGGTTACGCATTTCAACTACCCCAATGGCACCGATCGTGCGAACGTCAGCGACATTTTTTAACTCAGCAGCGGGTGCTAACTCAGTCTTAAGTTGTTGTTCGATTGCGCTAACGCATTGTTGCCATGGTGAGCTCGCCAATAAATCTAGGTTAGCAATTGCAGCACTGCAGGCCAACGGATTAGCCATAAAGGTTGGTCCGTGCATAAACGCACCAGGTTCGCCAGTGCGAATCACATCGGCTATTTTTTCTGAGCAAAGAGTTGCGGCGAAGGATAAATACCCCCCGGTTAAGGCTTTGCCGAGGC
>JALZWI010000282.1 GCA_023299895.1 Arenicella sp.
TTATGCTTTTCTACTAATTGCTCAGACGATAAAAACTGACCATTTTCTAGCAGATTAAGGGCCTCTTGTTCAGGGGCATTTTCTTTGGGAATATCATACCAAGGCGGCAACAAACTCTTTACAGACTCCAATGCTACTTGATAAAGATTTTCATCTTCGTAGCTTTCCACAACCTGGTAATAGATCATCAAGGTTGAAATCTCATCCTCGAGTTGATCAGGGCTTAATTTATTATGATTTCGAATTAAATAATCAAGCCGTTCATCTAGAACAATAAAAGGAAGGTTCACACGAGCAGTTTGCCCTGTTCGACTAGCGGCTCTTCGGTCTGATTTCTTATTAGAATATTGATGCCGGTTAATAAACTCAATTTTAATTGATTGCTTAAAAGAATCTAAAAGTTGGCTATGTTTTGCTTTAATCTCCTCTTGCAGGTTTTGTATTTTTTTTATATCGAGTTTTTTTTCATCACCTTCATATGAAAAAAAAGTGTCGTTGGTGAGATTTAAAAACTGCGTTGAGTTTTTTTGATAAGAATTACTGCTTACATAATTACTATAACGATGCTCTGCAGCGTACAGGTCAATTTGACCAAGCAATACCATGATTATGGCTACTAAGCTTTTGTGTTTAAACACTAAACCCCCAACATAAACAAACAACCGAAATTAATTTAACTATTACGCACATTTTAAAATACTATAGAAAATACAAGTTTTAACGCACAATCATTAAAACTGTTTATGTCTAGACAGGTAAGCACTGCAATTAGTTACATAATTTCAGTGAAAATTTAAGGTGAGTGGCTTACTTTAGGATATATTAGAAAAATATATAATCGCAACTTTGCTATCCGTGTTACGATTTTATTTTCGCCTTATAGAGCTGTATAATTGTGAATAAATAGTTATTAACTATAATCAATAAGCCAGTATAAAAGATTTTATTTTCAAGCTCTTAAAGTCACTAACAACAATATCAACATTACTCAGCACTGCACCAAACGACGACACTACCTCAAAATATGACTTTTTCGACAACCGCTAAGAGATCGACTGACGTTTCGCAACGTGAAGACTCGATTCGATTAGATTCGGGCTTGGGGACACAAGGAGTACCTAATACTCTCTTTGTCGAAATAGTAAAAAAGAATTATCCGATGTATCTCCGAAAATGCTATACCTATGTAAAATGTCACAGTATTGCTGAAGATGCTGTGCAAGAAGGAATTTTAGCGGCTCACCTGAATCTTGCTTCAGTTAAAAATCATGATGCCCTTGCTGCTTGGATGTACCGAATTATTGTGCGTAAAGCAATCGATTTACTACATAAAAATCGAAGACTAATATTACTTGATGATGAATATGTGACTTACAACAAGTATGGGATGTTAGATGAACCGTTATGGACTACTAAAGCAGATGATCCTGAAGAAGAATTGATTAAAAATGAAACGCTAAAACAAGTATCACTCGCAGTAGAGTCACTTGATGACATCTACCGTATTCCTGTGTTGCTGAAAGACTTTGAGGAATTTTCTATACGTGAAATATCCGACATTCTGAAAATATCAGAAAGTAACGCAAAGGTTAGAATACACCGAGCCCGAATTAAATTGAAAAGTTTACTTCACGAACATTACTTTCCTGAAGATAACATGAGCTCAACATGATTATTCAAACTTTCAAGACAGTCGGCACAACATTGTTAATGAAAATAATGATGCCTATTAGCGCTTGGTATCGAAGAGTTTCTCCACGGATGATAACTTGTCGAGAATTCAATAATTTCACCTTTGATTATACCGAGGAGAAATTAACAGAAAAACAAGTGAGACTATTTGACCGGCACATGAAAGTCTGCCCAATGTGTCGAAATTTCTTAAAAGCTTATGCCGCTACTTTTAAAACAGGAAAAAGGTTTTTCCCATACAGCGATGTAGAAGTACCGAATACTGTGCCTGCAGATTTGCTAAAAGCCATTACTGATGAATCGGGTGCCTAGTTTTTATTAGTTACTATCTGATGCTCTAGCGCAATCTTCTTTTTTGATTGTCGAGACATACCATACATAGCAGTTTAACGGCGGGATGATTCTCTCAAATTACCTAAGGATCAACCATTGGCAATCTGGATTAGTTTAATAGGTACAGGTGCCCGACCTATGATTCGGCTATTTTTGAGCTGATTTGGTTCACGAGGTTTAGCAACCGCCTGTTGACCGTAGGCGACATTAATCAAGCCTATGCTGAACCTGTTTTGGTTATCGCAACCAATAACGTTTGGGTTTTGGCTCTGCTTCATGGAATAAGCGCTGTGCCATGGGCACTACGATATTCAAAAAAAGTGACTCAACATCTAACTGAATGATTTTGTTGTATTGGTCAACCTAGATTTGGAATGTAGTAGCACCTAACTTGTTTTAGGAATAAATAAATGACGTGGAGGGTGGTATTAATATTTTTCACTCCTCTTTAAAACTTTTTGATTTGAGATGAAGATCACGCTGCGGGAACGGAATGGTGATATCATTTTCTCTAAACGCCTTGTCGATGGCGAAACGTAGGTCGCTACCAACTTGATGCCGGTCGTTAATGTTTATTAAAAAGAAACGTAGTGCCAGATCTAGACTTGAATCACCGAAGTTTTTAAAAAGTACACGGGGCACTGGGTAGCGGCGTAACTTTGGATGCTCTGAAGCTACACCTAATAATACTTCTTTAACCAATTCAGTGTTTGAGCCATAGGCAACACCAACGTCAATGTCCTGTCGGCCAATATTGTCTTTTAAGGTCCAGTTAGTAATGGTGTCGGATAATAAGTTTGAATTTGGTATCAATACGGATGAACGCTCCAGTGTTAATATCTCGGTTGAGCGCATATTGACCTTTTTAATATGACCTTCTAAACCATTACCTAAAATCACCCAATCACCAACACGCACTGGACGTTCAAACAATAAGATTAAACCAGATACGAAGTTGCTAATTATCGTTTGCAAACCAAACCCAATGCCTACTGACAATGCACCTGCAATAATAGCGAGGTTCTCCCATCGTATGCCAAGCGCATTAAGTGACGCCAAAATAGCGAAGGTAAAACCAATATAACCAATAATCGCAACAACAGCTTCTGATTCCGCAACACTTACTTTGACAGAAGCGAATAAGCGTTCACGTAAAAACCAACGAATCAATTTGAAGAAATAGAAAACCAACAAAAACGCTAAAATTGATGACAGAAGCTGGTTTAACTCTATGGTCAAAGAACCAATTTGAAATTCACCTCGAAGCAAACTGCTTTGCCCTTGAAAATTATTTAGAGATACGCCCCAAAAGCGTGCGGCGAAGAAGAAGAAACCAATCGCTAAAACCAGTTCTACGATTGTAAGTAAGAATATTGACCCTTTTTCTTGACCTTCTTTGTTCAATGCTAGTTCATTGATTAGTTTTGGTTCACTATTTATCCATAAAGCCCGGATACTAAGAAACAGTGTTATTGCAGTCAGGGTAATTACCGTATTGTGCAACGTGTACATGCTCAAAATTAAATAACCCGATATCGAGGCAATAATGGTAACGACCATCAACAACTTTGTCAGAGTTATAAAAAAAGTAAACAGCTGCCGGTCTTGCACAACTGATTCACCATCAATTACACTGGTTCGTGGCACGAATACCACGTCATTCAATCGCTTAAGTAACACGACGGCCAAAGCAACATTAAGAAACATCAACAGGATAAACGTCAGCTCTATGTGCATATCTTGTCTCACAAAAACGAAATAGAGACAATTGGCAATTAATACCAAACAATAGATAAGCAAGATTGACCACTTGGGGTAATGCGTCGTGGGCATCAGGTTTTTGTAACTTACTTGAAAGTGTCGGTACAAAATAGGCCCTAATAAGAAGGTCAGCGCAAAACCAATGACTAAAACCATTGCAACCCAAAGCAAAATATCTTTTGATATTGTCTGAATAAATCCAGGAATCGAAGCATAAGCCAAACGCCAATTTGATATAGACAAAAGACTTGGTGCTTTATTGAACAGTATTTTCTGGTTCTGCTGATTCGAAATTTGTGACAGCAGTACTAGTAAATCATTTGCATATACACTGACTAAAGATGCTTTTTTTTGTTCAGTCTCAAGTGAAATTAGCTCTAGCTCTAGCTCTTCTTTATTACGTAATAAAATTGGATCGAGCGTAACCGAACTCACTGCTATTTCAGCGTCCTCTTTATCTGAGTCATTGGCGTCCGGTTGATCTTGTAATGCAGCTAAGCGATCGCGTTTAATTGTAATGCTATTGTCTAAGGTCGCTAGATGCGTCTCAGAGTTATTTAAAATTAATGTTAACGCTTGGCGAATTTCGACACTACGCCCACGATCGATGGCATCGATACCAATAATTTCTTTTTCATAAATTGATAAGCTATCTAACTCCTCAGTAAACGAAAAAGCAAAGGCGCTTTGAAAAACGCAGGCCGTCCATATTAAAATCAAACAAAGAAAATGTTTCATAAAGCGTGTTACTCAGTTATCCAGAGATTTAAGCGCTTATCGATTGTGATTAGCTTAGTGTTTTGAAAATCAATCGATCGACTAGCCTTTTTGGTAGTAAGCGAGTCAGAAAAAAAATTTGTAATTTACTATGGTGCACGACATAGCTAAGCTTAGGTCTCTTAGCAATGATTATTTTTTCAATAAGCTTAGAAATCACTATCGCTGGTTGCGCCTGGCGCGATGCCGCTTTTATTATTTTCGCGGTCTTTTTTGCCATAACACTATAATCGCTGTCGTAATATTGCTCTAAGGTGTCGTCATTTTTTTTCCATAAATCTGATTCAATCGGGCCGGGTTGAATTGATGAAAATTGAATTCCATAAATCATTAGTTCTCGACGATAGACTTCAGCCATGCTTTCCAATGCATGTTTTGCGACACAATAAGCCCCATTCATCGGACTATTGAAAATTCCCGAGATTGAACTAATGTTTATAACCTTTCCTGGAGTTCCTTCAAACCCAAGCCTGGCACCGAGCATCGGTAAAAATGCATTCGTCACGTTACGAACACCAAACACATTTACTTCGATTTGTTTACGAAAAGCATCATCTGAGAGTAGTGCCATCGGCCCAGCTAACGCGTAACCAGCATTGTTAACCAGCGCGGTTAAAGTATCACCATCAAGAATTTCCTCAACCGACTGGGTGGCCTGCTGAATATCATTCACGTTCACGACATCGAATATTAGGCAAACAAAATTTTCAGAAAATTCTCCCGTTAAGCGATCTGCATCATTTTGATTACGCACGCTACCAAATACGCGATACCCAAGCGCCAAAAAATATTTGGCCGCATCATAACCAATGCCAGTAGATACACCTGTTATTAGTATGTTATTCATAGCTTGCTCACTAAAATATTCGATTCAACGTTGCAATGTAAGAGCTTGTGGTACTCGAAATCAGTGTTTCATAACTCGGCATTTCAAGCATGCGCTCAATTTTCGATTGGCTACCTGCTTGGAAAATCAAACACCCCGTCATAATTGTGTCTACCGAGGAGGGGGCTTTATCAGCTTGCTGCGGATATAAGCGTGCACTCACTGTCGATGCAAAGCCCAAGTTTACACCGGACTCACGGGCAATTATCCTAGCTTTCTCAATCACGTGGCCTTCACCCGGACACGCTTCACGATAATGATGAATAGCAAAAACTCCATCACTAATGACAGATGCTTGAACATCAAATTCAGCAGTATCGGTAACATCTACTCGGGTACTTAGCCCAAAGGTAAACTCTTTTACCGCAAAGCCACGCAATAGACTCATTAGTTGAAAGTATCTACTTTCAAGCATGGATTTGAAGCTCTCGATACCTGGGTAACGAACAATGAGTAATACAGCTCGACGATCTTCTATCTCACCATAGAGTGTTCGATCAATACGTGCTTTAAAAAATGGTACACCAGACACTTTGAGTACTGAAGGGGTCGCAAGGACATTGTATAAGTTATATAACCACAACCACCGAGTATCAAACCAGTTGAGAGCGTAGACCGGTTGTTGCTTTGAAAAATCATCGTGCAAGGCGGTAATGTGTACCTTTAAGCCGGCAAAAATTTTTGCGCTGACCGAGGTGTGCTCGGGCATTTTATTGTTCATTTACTGTCCTCCTAATAAACATCTTTAACATAGCGTTTGCTTTGCGTCATGTTAGTTAGGTATTGCTGCGCGTCGATTTCGCTGATGCCACCTTGCTCTGAAATCAACTCAAGCAACGATTGTTCGACCGACACGGCCATTTGCAGAGCATCTCCGCATATATAGACATACGCGCCATCTTGCAACCACTGATACAATTCACTGGCACGCTCTTTAATTCGATCTTGAACGTAGACCTTTTGATCTTGATCACGGGAAAAAGCCAAATCGAGATGCGTTAGAAAACCCTCAGATTCAAATGCAAGCAGGTCTTCTTGGTATAAAAAGTCACTATTGGCATTTCGATCACCAAAAAATAACCAGTTCTTGCCAGTATGGCCAAGCGCTTTACGTTCATACAAAAATCCTCTAAAAGGCGCAATGCCCGTTCCTGGACCGATCATAATGATCGGTGTATGCTGATCGCTTGGAATAGAAAAATATTTGTTGCCGACAAAATAACCTTCGATAATACTATTGAGTTCAAGACTGTCAGCAAGAAAACAAGAGGCAACCCCATGCTTGTTAGTTTGCTCTCCATAACGAACAGTCGCTACCGTAATACTGACTGTATTAGGTGTGACAGTTGGACTAGATGAAATCGAGTATGCCCGTGCTGTAAGGGCTGGCAGACTATTGAGCAAGTCAACTCTTTGCTCATTGGTGAGCTGGTATTTCTCAACGACATCTAATAGATCAAGACCAAAGAAGTGAGCCTGAATATCATCAGCGCTTACTAACGCCTCTAAGTTAACTGACTCCCGCAATGATTGATTGTGTTGGCACATCAGTTCTAACGAAGAACGGTTAATTAGTCGGATCTCTAATTGCTCTTGCAAAATTGTTTCGGCGCGGCTTTCATATCCGGGCAATATAGAATCAGCATCAACTTGTAAGTAATGAAGCCAGCGCTCTACTAAACTCTGACTATTTTTGGGTATCAAGTAAAGCGCATCGCCAGGCTGGTAACTCGCCTGTTCGGGTGAAAAGGTCAAGTCATAATGCATCGTTTCTTTTGTCGACGCGCTACCATTAAGTAGGCGCTTGGCGGACAATTGAAATGGCATCGGGCTTGCACGATTAAAGCGTTCGGGCTTAGCAGAAACGCTATCAGCGCTTTCTTCGATAATTGTTTGATCTCCTAGAAGGCTAATCTGTGATAAAGACTCATCCAGCCACAACTCTGCGGTGTCGAGGTAATCCACATCACATTTTCTAACGGTTTGTATTCTATTCGCTCCTAATTCAGCTAATCGAGCATCCCAATCAATGCCAGACTGACAAAAATTTTCATAGCTTGAATCGCCCAATGCCAACACGGAATAATTGACTCGACTTAACGTATTCGGGTCAATAGATTGAAGTTCATTCCAAAGATCTTCAGCAGCATCAGGCATATCACCTTCACCAAAAGTGCTTACAACAACCAATAAACGCTCAACATCAACAAGCTGCTCCACATCGGTATCAGCCATATTGAGAACGTGAGGCAATAACTCATGATCACCTGCGGCCTTGGCGCTATCTAGAGAAATCATTTCAGAATTTCCGGATTGAGACCCGTAAAGAATTGTCAGAGGTTTACCTGAACGCGCAATAATTTCTCGATGCTCTTCAACTTTTATGATTTCGAGTTCTAGTCCAGAAAACGCCGCATTTCCTGTCAGAGGGTCAATACGCATTGGGTCTGTCAAATCGTTAACGCTGACACCGGGCTTTTGTTCAGCCACCGGTACACGTGTTCCTTTTTTGGTATGACCGAAACCATGTGGAATACTCACCACACCAGGCATGACTGTATCTGTGATTTCGACAGGAATCATTATCTCTCCAACCCGTGAGCGAATTTTCACTGTTTCGTCTTGATTAAGATCAAGCCGTTCAGCATCGGCCGGATGAATCATGGCAGTACAACGAACTTGCTTACTCTTGTTTAGATTGGGTACCTGGTGCATCCATGAGTTGTTGGTATACACGTTACGTCGACCAATCAACTTAAAACTGGCTTGTTCTTCTTGTGGTGTGGTTGCTTTCTGTAGGTCTTGATATTCACCATTGCGAACCTCTTCTAGGCGATCAAGGAACACTTTTGGCGCTAGGTGGATTTTTTTGTCGTGTGTCAGTAAGCCGTTCGGCACCCTAGAACGCAGTGGGCCGAGGTCAATTCCATGTTTAGAGTTAATGACTTTTTTTAGGCTTAAACCATTAAACCAACGTTTTGGGCTACTTAGTTTGCCGTACTCTCCGAACATTAAACCAAGGTTTACTAATCGGCGCGGGGTCATAAGTCGATCAAACAAAGATAAGCCTTTGGGTGCTATACGTTGCCCCAACTCTTTCAAAACTTGCCAATCAAACGGTCTATCTTTCTCAATCGGGATCATGGCTTGTGAGAACTTAACGTTATTGCTTACTGATATAGTATTAAATATCAGGTCATAATGATCGATCTCCAAACCGCTTGGCGTGGGTAGAATGACATCGGCATGACGAGTGGTTTCATTAATATAATTATCAATACAGACCATAAAATCAATATCTTCAAGCGCTTTGTCGAGACGATGACCGCCTGGCGATGACAGTACTGGGTTACCACAAATAGTCACAAAGCACTTAACCTGATTTTCTCCTTCACAAAGCAGCTCATCAGCCATGGTTGAAACCGGAAATTCGCCGCCGAATTCACGCAAGTCGCGAACACGGCTTTTCCAGCGACCAAATATTTCTTTTTGTTTGTCTCTCGCCAGCTCAATTGCTGGCGATGGAAACATCATGCCGCCAGGCTTATCAAAATTACCGCTAACAATATTAATGGTGTTTATTAGCCAATGACATAAACCGCCGTGTGGCTGAGTGGATAATCCCATGCGTCCATACAATACAGCGCTTTTAGCCGCAATGTATTCTGACACTATTCTTTCTATTTCCGGTTCATCTATTCCGATAATTGGCGCTACAGTCGCGGGGCTATATTCAGATACTAGAGGTTGAATTAGGTCGAAGTCATTTAAGTGATGTTGTACGTGCCCTAACTGAACATACTCATCACGAAACAAAATATGCAGAAATGTAAGTAAAAAATAGAGGTCAGTGGCGGGTTTAATAAAATGATGTTCTGAACAAATTTTTGCGGTTTCGGTCTTGCGTGGGTCAATGACAATGAATTTCCCCCCACGTTTTTGAATTTTCTGCAAGCGCTTAGAAACACCAGCGGATGTCATTATGCTGCCATTGCTGGCCATGGGGTTAGCGCCCATGATAATCATATGATCGGTGCGATCAATATCAGGGACAGGAATCCGGAATTCATGGCCAAACATGAAGTGCCCTGCAAAATGATGTGGCAATTGATCCATGCTGGTGGCTGAAAATATATTTTTTGAGCCAATCGCACGCATTAGTACTTTCACAAAAGCCATCATGCCAAGGTTATGTACAATAGGGTTACCTAAGTAACTCGCGATAGAATTACGCCCATAACGATCTTTGATTTTGTTAATATTATCTGCAACTGTCTGGTATGCCTCATCCCAAGAAATCTCTTGCCATTCAAGCTCACCATCCAGACCTAGTTTCTTTTTGACTGGGTATTTAAGGCGGCTCGGATCCATTAATAACGGCCCCAGTGCAGACGCTTTAGGGCACATGCTTCCCTTGCTGAATGTGTCAGATTTGTCTGGGCGAACCTTAAAAACAGCCTCAGGTGTCGCTCCTTCAGGGTTATAATCAATCGAGACCCCGCACATGGCTTCGCAATAATTGCACACACGATAGTGTGTTTTGAGTTTTGGGCTGTGAGACAAAGCGCCTACACCTTTATGAGATCGTTGTGCGGTTGAGTCATTCATTACGCAGTCTGAAAACTAGACAGATATACGGGTGACAACAACAGCGCTGCCAGTACAATGTCGACCAATATGCCAAACCATATTTGTGACAGCGGACATTTATCGATGATTGTGAACGTGCTTTTGATGATTGCGGCGGCCAATGCAGCAACACCAAAGAAAACAAATAAATCTGATTTTTGGAGCCAAAGCGCATACATAGGTAAGGCGACCATGAAGCTGCCGAACAAAACTCGTAATTCTATTAAGCCAACGAGATTACTGTGCTGCAAGCCAACAGCGCGGCCCATTTTAACAGGTAGAAATAGGCCGTTTAAACCGACAATCATACTTAAACATGCGCCAATAATTTGTAGAATATTAGGTGTCATATAATGGTGCCCCCATTTTTTTATAGCTTAACAAGCATTTGTAAATATAGAAAATCGGGATCGCTTACACTCCCATTTTGGCTGCTATTCAATACACGATCTCCTGATTCAAAATGACTATAACCGGCTAAAAACTTAAACCCTTTAAATATTTTACTTGTTGGAGAATACTCAAGCGTAAAATCAAATTCAGTCCCTAAAAAACGTTCTTGGCGATCTATATTGTTCGCATCAACAAAGCTTACTGATACAGGACTTAGTCCAGCTTCGTACCAGAAATCATTTTTATCGTCTAGCCAAAACCCATGTAAAGCAGCTCCAACCTTAAGCTTGTCGTCCCAAAATTTTCGTTGATAATTCAATTCAATAGTCCGCACATTTTGCAAAGCTACAAGGTCAAGAAAGCCGTAATAGGCATGATTTAGCGGATACAAGTTATCGAACGTTTTATGTCTATTGTCACTTGAATCGTTGTCGCCACTTGCCCACGCAAAACCTAGCTTTAAAACACCTTTAGCGAATGGTTTCGTAACACTCGCTTGCGCCATTGCCGCATCATGTCGGTTGCCATCAAAGTCGCCTGTCTGTAATGATGCTTGCGCTTCTAATACCAAGTCAACTAAATTTTCTTGTGCTCTAAACCCAAGTGTGTGTACGTCATCTCCAAAAGATGAATTGCGTCGCTGTAGCCACCATGCTTGAACTACATCAATATCGCCAAGCTGCTTTTGTTCAATAAATAGGCCATTAAATTGACTATCAAAATATCGATTTTCAGTATCTGCGCCATCATTGAAATTGCTCGGATCAACCCCAACAAGCTCAGTGACAAAAGCATTAACAGTTAAAGAATCATGTTTATAATCTATACGAAGACCGTCATGAACTCGCGCAGTATTCACCCATTCTAAAGACGCGACTAAACGCTGGTCGCCCAAATTGAGTTTTTGGCGACCAAGAGTAATATCAAACTTCTCAGTGCTGTGTTTTAGTGCCAAGCGATGAATATCAAGATCATCGGCGAACGATTGATTTAGCGCATTGCTATTGATCGCAGGCGTGCTATTTAACGTTTCTCTAAAAATTCGAGCGTCCTGAATTTCAGCGATGAGCTGCCAATGACTATTAAAAACAAGCTTGCCTGCTAGCCTAGATTGCACCAACGTGTAGTCTTGCTTTGATTGATCAAAATCTAAATCATTTTTTACTTCGCC
>JALZWI010000283.1 GCA_023299895.1 Arenicella sp.
ATATGTATATCTTGGATGTATCTCCCACTTCGAGCAGGAAAGGGTGAGCTGCATCCTACTAAGAACCGCTAGTGAGGCGGACTTGCATATGGAATACAGCTTCGATGAGTTCATTTAATTTCCGGTGTGGCCACTTCCAGAGGCAGCAATGGGTTTACTATGTAATTGCCTCTTGGGGGCCTTACCATAGACACTACCAGGTACATGATACGATTATTCCCCTCGTGCGGAGTAGAAGTTCTTCACCCCGCACAAATCATCATACTCGACCACTAGCTGTGGCCGACCGCCCAACAAATATGCAACTAAAATAAAAAATTCAGCAAAAGACATGCAAGCATTGATCGATGCCTTTTTAATTTTGGCACGTGAAACGCACAAAGAATTCGAGCATGAAGATATTGATGTGGTGAAGTTAGTTGAAAGTGAAATTAAAAGCGCATCAATTTACTTAGAAGGTAAATCAGTATTGGTACACACCGATGTACATTTTCCATTATGCTTGAACACAGCCAAACAAGTTTTGTCGATCGTTTTAGGTAATTTAATTCGTAATGCAGTGCTTTATACGGAAGAAGGAGAGGTAACCGTTACCATCAACGAGGACTCTGTTGTTATATCAGATAGCGGTATCGGTATGAGTGAAGAGCAAATCGAACGAATATTTCAACCCTATTACCGTGCTGATAATGTTTCTGGTGCTAAATTATCAGATAATGTATCTCGTAAGGGCTATGGTGTTGGTCTTACTATTGTGAAACGATTGTCGAACCGGTTTCATTGGCACTTGGATGTGCAAAGCACTGTCAACGAAGGCACGACGTTCAAAGTCAGTTTTACTTAACAGTGAAATCATTATTGGCAAAATATTTGAAATCAATACTGTTGTAAAACATGGAAAAAAGCTGGTAATCGCTAAATAGCACAAGCATAATCAGCCTAAATAACAGTAGCTAAATCTCATCCATGAGCGATAAAGAGTACGCAGTTCGGCCAAATAAAACTCAAATTAAACGTGACATTCGCGAACTTAATGATCTTGGTAAAGAGCTGATCTGTTTGGCACCTTCAGCGCTAAAAAAAATTCCATTAAGTGAGGCTATGCTCAGTGAAATTGCTGATGGCCGTCGTTTTTCTCGCGGTGCCTTACAGCGGCAGCTGCGACGCATTGCTGGTTTATTACAGCACGAAAATTTAGATGCAATTACCTTGGAGTTAACGCGTCAAAAACAACCGAGTAAGCAGCAAACTGCTGAGTTTCACCAGCTAGAACAATGGCGTGATCGTTTAATTGATGGAGATGAAAAACTTTTAACGGATCTGATTGATCAATTTTCGGCCATTGACCGTCAAACTATTCGTCAACTAGTAAGAAATGCTGCGCGTGAACGTAAATTAGACAAACCTCCAAAGTCTGCTCGCAGCTTATTTAAGTACCTATCTCAAATGAAGTCATCGACACGTGTTGATGATATTGTCGACACGCTAGTGACAGACTAAACTTGAAGGCGGATCACTTTTTTGTGTCTAATGTTTTTAACCAACCAATCTATAATTAAATAGTATGTTCGAAAAAATAACAGCATTACCAGCAGATCCTATTCTTGGCTTGAATCAATCTTTTCATCAAGACAGTAACCCAAGTAAGATTAATTTGTCGGTTGGCGTTTACCAAAATGCAGATGGCCAAACACCTATCTTTAGTGCAGTTAAAAAAGCTGAACAGCAATTGTTGGCTGCACAACAATCTAAAGCGTATATTGCACAGGCCGGTGATGCGATATTTTTAGATAAAATTAGCCGATTACTATTGGGTAATGCTTTGGTTGATCAGTTAGGTGACCGAGTAGGGGCAGTAGCAACACCGGGTGGCTGTGGTGCTCTTAGAATGGGCGCTGAATTACTTATGCAGGCAAATAGTAATGCACAAGTATGGGTGAGTGATCCGACCTGGGCTAACCATTACCCTTTATTGGAGAGCGCAGGTCTAAAGCTATCACCCTATGCCTATTATGATCAGCAAACTCACGGAGTTGATTTTCAAGCTATGCTGGGCTCCTTGCAGAAAATTCCCAATGGAGATGTGGTGCTGTTGCATGGCAGTTGTCATAACCCTACTGGTGCTGACATCACGGCTGAGCAATGGGATCAAGTGATTGAGGTAATGGCTGAGCGTCAACTATTACCGTTTATTGATGTTGCTTATCAAGGTTTTGGTGATGGTTTAGAAGAAGATGCCTATGGCGTACGCAAAGCAATTGAAAAGCTGCCTGAAGTATTGATTGCCAATTCGTGCTCAAAGAATTTTGGTCTCTATCGTGAGCGGACAGGGAGTGTCATTGTTGTTACACAAAGTTCTGTTCAGACTAATGCAGCTAAGTCTCATATTATGTCTGCGGCACGACGGTCTTACAGCATGTCGCCATATCATGGAGCTGGTGTTGCTGGCTATGTGCTTAATGATGCTGACTTAGAATTAGAATGGAAAACAGAACTTGAGAGCGTTCGTAATCGCATGAACAAAGTGAGAGTCGGCCTGGCTGAAGGCTTGAATGATGCGCAATCGCAGATCGATTTTAGTTTTGTCGCTGACAGTAAAGGCATGTTTTGTTTTCTTGGCATTACGCGCGAACAAGTTCTTAAATTACGCTCGGAATATGGCTTGTACTTACTTGAAAGCACTAGAATAAATGTGGCTGGTTTATCAGTTGGTAATTTGCCATTAATTGTCGAGCGTGTTGCTAATGTTATTAAAAATTAAAACTTAGATTTAGTTGAAATCAAGTTAGATGGCAAAAGATATGACTCAAAGCAGAGCCGAATTTAGTTCTAAGTTAGCGTTTATATTAGCCGCATCAGGATCGGCGATTGGCCTAGGTAATATTTGGGGTTTTCCGATTCAAGTAGCGCAGAATGGTGGCGGCGCTTTTGTTGTAAT
>JALZWI010000284.1 GCA_023299895.1 Arenicella sp.
AAAACTCAAAGCCATCAATACTTATCGTGACGCGACCATCTAAATCAACTTCACCTATTGCGGTTTGCCAGTCTTGATCATTTAATCTAGCCCGTAATTCAAAGGCAATCATTTCATCAGACTGGTCAGCATCTACTGCGTATGAGCGAACACTAATACGTGCTGCTTGCCCAACTATCTCGACTTGATCGATGGCTAAATTAGTCAAGGTTTGGTTATCATCTTCAGTAATATTATGAGTAAAAAACTGATAGCTAACCGCCGACGTCGGTTCAGGGATTAGATCAGCAAAACGACTTGGCATTGACGATTGCTGAAAGTCACTAACAAAATGGATTTGATAATTATTATTAACAGTCTCATCGGCAGACATTAATGCTTCGACTGCGCGTGCAACCCCATCATAGTCAAGTGCTAATTCAGTAAGCTCAATTTGATCAAAAGCAGCCAAAATACGATTACTGTCTATCTCTACTTCGCTATATTTTTGTAGAGTTTGATCAATTGAAAAAATCTGCATAGCGTCATCAGACACGACATCATTAACAATATCCAAAACAGCTTGGCGAGCTTGGTCTTGTTTATCAGCTGCTGCCATCGATGCCGATGCATCAACGACAATTACATGTAAATTATTCCAGTCGGTTACCGATGCAGCCGTATTGCTCGGCCAAAAAGGTCTGGAAAATGCTAAGGCTAACAACAATAAAAACAAAACTCGTAAGGACATCAACAACAAATAACGTAGTTTACGTTTTACGTGTATCGGGTCCTCGCTAGGCTGTAAAAACATGCTCGAGGCAAAAGCTTTACGTTTTGGCGTTTCAGTTTTGAGGCGGTGCAACCAAAACGGTAAAGCGATGAGTGCCAAACCAAACAAAAATAACGGTGCGAGTAATCCCATTAGGCTCGCCTCTGACGAAAACTCAAATAACGATGCAAAGAACGGTCTAATGGTTCTTTAGTATTCAACAGAACATAATCACAACCGGCTTTTCTGGCCGCCGCTTCAACGTCCGCATTATGTGCGTTGATACGCTGCGGATATTCATCGCGCATATAGTCGGGTGACACTTCTACCACTGCACCACTTTCAGAATCCTCTAATAAAACTGACTGTTGATAATTTGGGTTGAGTTCACCATCGTCCATTACTTGCAGCAGCAACACATCTTGCCCCGCCATACTCATAGGGCGTACCGCTTCGAGCAAGGCTTGCGTATCTGTGTAGAAATCAGAAATCACCGCCACCATGCCGCGTTTATGACCCAATGACATTGACTTGGTGAAGGGTTTATCCAGTTCTGTATTGTTCTCAGCTTGTGCGCTATCAAGCAAATGCATGATGGCAGGTATTTGCCCTGCACGCGCAGAAGGCGCGCGATAATCTCGCACTTCGTCATCAAACAACATTAAACCCATTGAATCTTTTTGCTTAGACGTTAGATACGCTAAACTGGCTGCCAACATCTTGCCATACTCAAGTTTACTAATGCCCTTAGGATTAGACTTAAACCCCATCGACCCACTGGTATCAAGCATAATCATTAATTGGCTATTGGTTTCACCACGAAAACGTTTGATTACCATGCGGTCGTTACGGGCATAGACATTCCAATCAATTAGACGAGTATCATCACCTGGCTCATACTGACGATACTCGGCGAACTCTTGACTGAAGCCAAAATCATGCGTGCGATGCAAACCAATTACCACACCACGCACAATGGTTTTAGCAATCAATTCGAGATTACCCAAGCCCGCCATGATGGCAGGATCTAGTAAGCGCGATGCAGTCACAGTAGATTGAGTAGCCATTTACGCTTAAGTAAGTGTCGCGACAATATCGTTAATCACTGCATCGGTATCCACACCATCGGATTCAGCATAGTAATTTGCTAATACCCTGTGTCGCATGACAGGCGCGGCCAAGGCTGCTAAATCATCAGAGGTGACATGATAGCGACCTTCAAGCAATGCGCGTGCCTTGGCAGTCAGAGTCAATGCCATGGTAGCTCGTACACTGGCACCATGATTGATGTATTTTTTAACCTTGTCAGTCGCGAGTAGGTCAGCAGGTCGAGTCGCTCTAACTAGATCAACCGCCAGTTGACTCATTTCATCTGAGATTGGCACTTCGCGTACTAGCTTTTGAAACTGTAAGATTTCAGTGACGTTAGTACATGCGTTAACTTCTGGCAGTTCGACTTTAGTGGTGTAGCGACTAAGCACTTCAAGTTCATGTTCGGCTGATAAATAATCCATCGTGACATTAAACAAAAAGCGATCCAGTTGCGCTTCAGGTAGTGGGTAGGTACCTTCTAGCTCAATTGGGTTTTGCGTCGCCAGTACAAAATATGGCTTGGCTAATACATGGTTGGTGCCGCGCACCGTAATCGACCCTTCTTGCATTGCTTCGAGTAAGGCAGATTGTGTTTTGGGTGGCGTACGGTTGATCTCATCGGCTAGCACAACATTGGCAAACAGTGGCCCAGGCACAAATTTCCAAGAGCGACCTTCGGAAGTTTCTTCAATTATGTCAGTGCCAGTAATATCCGTTGGCATTAAGTCAGGCGTAAACTGTACCCGGTTAAATTCTAAACCAAGTGAATCAGATAATGTTTTAACCAACAAGGTTTTCGCAGTGCCTGGCATACCGGTTAATAAACAATGACCACCGACTAACAAGGTAATTAAGAGTTGCTCAACCACATAATCTTGACCGACAACTGCGCGCCCTACTTGCTCACGTATTTCGTCCATACGTTGCTTGAATACGCCAACTAATTCGGCGGTTTGATCTAGTTCTTGTTTATCAATTAAACTTTCATCATTCATCATAAATTCCTATTTGGCTTTTCAGTAAATTCTTATATTAGTTCATTTATTTGGAGATCGTCTCCATCAATAATTTTTGTGCGGGTCGAAAATGCGGTGCAATTTCTAATGCCGAGAGCGCTTGTGCTCGAGCTTTATCAGTGTCGCCTAATGCTTTATTGGCGCTGCCCATGCGATAAAACACTTCAGCTTTGTCGAGCGGTTGTAATGCCATTGCAACTTGAAATTCGGTGAGTGCTTGCTCTGCATTTTTTTGTTCTAATAGCAAATCACCTAACTGCAAATGGACTTCTAAATCAAATGGGTTAACCAAATTGATGCCACTCAAGACCTCGATCGCTTTTTCTGGTTGCTGTTCACTGACAAAGTAACTTGCGAGATCTTTAAGGTCAGTGGGGCTATAACCACCTGCTTGCCAAAATGCTTCTAATGTCTGAAAACGATTGGCAGAGTCTTCTGATTTTTCATAAGCATAGGCTTTGAGTAAATACGGACTATCTGCATCGCTGTAATTAGGCATTAGAGCAATTGCTTTATCAGCATGGTTGATCACATCATTCCAATTTTCAGCTTGGCGTGATTTAGAGGCATCTTCGACATAAGAAACCCAGTCGTCTAGATAGGTAAGGTTGTCACCATATTTTTGATAAAAGAATGTCTGAAAACGATGATCAAATTGCTCAGGACTTAGATCAGTTGCGCTTTGAATTGCTTCAACCGTGGTTAAATTGTCTGCATAGCCTTGTAATATTTTAACCAATGCATCAAAACCAAATTCACTACTAATAAATTCACAAATTAGACCTGCTTGGTTGTACGACACAATGACTTGGTTATCGTATTGCGGCCGTGAAAAACCACCGTCAAGTTCTGCTATCGGTAGAAACTCATGTTCTTCCAATGATTTATAAACACTCAGTGGTACGCGCGCATAGCCCGACTCTACTGCCAGCGGGCCAGTTTGCCATTCTTCAAATACCGATACACCTTCACTAAACCAACGCGGAACATTGTGTTGACTCCCTTTGATAGTAAAGATGTGAGCGATTTCGTGCCAAAGTGTTGTGCCCCAATGGTAATCACCGCCCTTTTTTGCACTCGGAGAATCCATCGCCACTAAATAACCAAATGCAACACCCAGTAGTGGCACACCAGGCATGCCAATCGCACGAACAATAAAATCGTCGTGATTTGGGTAAACCTCAACATGAGCAGTTTCTTTTAGTTTGAACTGATAACGGTCTTCGAAGGCGTCAATCGCTTTCAAGGCAAGATCACTCACATAAGGTGCGAGCAAATCACGTTCTTTTTTATCGAGCCGCAAGCTCAAATCAGGAATTGAGCTCGTCGTTGATGGTGCTTTAAAGTTAACCACATCTAAGTTGTCATAGGTGTCCATTAAGCGCATCGAGTTGACAGCTTCAGGATTAAATGAATCACCGTCAAATGCAATCGTAAAATGTTCGCGCGCTAATGTGCTGCGATTTTGACGAAGGTGGTTAGCAGCTAACTGTAAATGCGCGAAATAATGATCAGGCTGCACGTCTACTGCTTTTTGATAGAACTCACCTACTTGATCATATTTAAAGGTGATCATGTAAACATACGCAGGAATCGAGTATGCATCACCATAACTTGGATTAATCGCCAGCGCTTTATCAATAAACGGGGCTGGGTCAGAACGACTACGAATTGCATTGGATGCCTGAATAGCATACACCTCTGTTAATGGGTAATCGTTTTTTTCCGCTAGTTCCTCAGCTTGATCTAATAAGTCTTTCGCTTCGCTGACCTTATTTGAACGAATTTGAACCGAGGCCAATGTCAGTAAGGCTTTGAGCTTAACGCCATCGTGGGCGGTATTTTCACTAATCGACGCCAATTGTGCGCCAGCATCTGGGTTGGAACTTTCGTGTAACACCAGCGCTGAGCCCAGCAAGGCATGTTGGTTATCCGCTGATAATTCACTGGCCTGCACATACAGGTCGAGCGCATCTTGAAATTGATAGGTTGCCGTGAACAAATCAGCCCAACGACTGAGAATATGACTTTTTTGTATGTCTGATAAGTCTTGTCGGCCGGCTCTGTCAAACAATTGGCTGGCTTGCTGTTCATCACCGAGTGCCCAAACCGCTTCTGCTTGAATCTCTAGGGTAGACTGATTGGTAAGTAAAGCCTGATAACAGTCATCGGCTTCTGTTAATTTACCACTCCAGTGCAAGTCATCACAAACCTGTAGCTCAAGCGAATTTACAGCACCATAATGAATTGGTCGAGCGCTGGCATTGCTGGCAAGCAACAAAATCAAGATTAGCAAACTGTAGCGCAGCTTGATCACAGTACATCAGCCTCCTCGTCGATTTGACCTTGCAGCAACGATAACTCAATCATTAAGGTTTGAAACTGCTGAAAGTAATTTTCTTCGGTCATATTGATTCGCTTTAAGCGCAGTGTGTCTATTTGACGATCGAGCTCATCCCTTTGATGATATAAAGAGACTAACTCACTGCTCGCTGGCGCAGCAGGTCGCTCAGCTAAATTCGCCAAACGGATCTGGCTTGCTTGTGCATTGTCATTAGCCATCTGCAGTCGTGCGTTTTCAGTTGCTAACAAACCTTCGGTATCATAGAAGTCTTGTGTTTGTCTCACCGTATAATCGAATGCTTCTTGTAAACTGATTGACTGGTTTTTATTGACGTCAGCCTCACTCTCGATAAGTGCATCGGCTAAGTGACGACCAAAGCGTGTAGCCGTTCGTTCTGCACCACTTTTAGTTGCCGTAATTAGATGCACTTTAGCGTTTTCATTTTGTTCTTCAAATATTTTCAACAAAGAACCTGATGAACTGCTGGTGTTTATCAAAACCGTTGCGTTAGGTGCTTGTGAAAACAATTCCAGTAGTTCATTACCAGTAATGTCCGAACCGATAATATTAAATTTATAATCTCGTCCGTCATAACTGCCGTGACCAATGAGGTAAAGAACAATCAAGTCATCACTGCCCGCATTGCTAGTCATTCTCTCTATATCGGCAAGTATTTGTTCTTTACTAGAATCGGCAGAAAAAACAACAATGTTATCGTCGCCTGTAAGTTTGTTGCTGGCATTTGTGATTTTCTCGACCTGCTCATCAAAATGACGCTGGTAATAGTCCTCACCAGCCAAGCCTTGCACAATGACCACGGAAGTTTCAGCAGCAGCTGTCATAGAAAAAAACAAACAACATAAAAGCACCAAAAAAGCAGAAGTGATTTTTCTCATTATTAAATTTTTCCCCAACGTCGGCGTAATACCCATTCAATAACTTTAAACATCAATAACAATATAAACAACAATGGAATACTCCATAGTGGATCACGTTGTTGTTCGGTAATACCGGCTTTAGACCGAGAAATAGCAAACGGTAGTTCTTCTAAATTGTCTGCTTGCCAATATTGGCCACCTGTCAAGTCAGCGAGTCGTTCTAATTGAGCACGATCTTGACGAATATTAAAAAACTCAGCATGATTTTCAGGCATATCAAACGCTAATCTTGCGCTGTCTAATAGTTCACCATTCTGGCTGGCAATTGCCTCTGCATAAAATACTCCTGTTGAAGCCAGCGGTAGTTCGGCTTGATACACACCGGATTCACCCGCCACAGATCGCATTTCGACTCGTTGTGATTCAATGTCTTGCTCATTGCTGATGAACACTGAGATGCGTACGTCATCCAAATTCTCAAAATCAGCATCACTCACTTCAGTGCGCAATTCAACCTTACCTGTTTGTACATCGGCAGTAAAATCAAATTGTTTGCGAGTATCTACCACATGAGATCGCACTAATTGCCGCCAAAATCGATGATGGCGGTCATCGTCAGCTGGCAAATTCATTTGCCAACGCCAACTCGCAGCTGTTGCAAATATACTGGCTTTGCCTTTGCCATACGGCTGCGTTATCAATAATGGAGTACCATTATCCATACTTAACAAGGTGCTCGCAGCAGGTCGTAACGTTCCCAGCGTTTGATAATCACTGAGCGGAGGCAGGCTTTGCCATAACTCAAAATTATCGTCTTCGTTCTCCGCAAACTTAAGCATGGTCGAACTTATGCCTGAACTAGTTAATTGCGCTTGAGCTGGTTCACGCACAAAACTATTTTGTACCTCTTTAAGTCTGGCTGGTAATAGTTGTCCTACTTGCGAATTTCCCCAGCCACCCTCGGCTAAGCCATGACGACCTGCTAACATAATTAAACTACCGCCACGATCATTAACAAAATCAAAAATTATTTTCTGTTGAGTTTCATTGAACCGCGGCGCAGCCACTGAACCAATAATGATTGCGTCATAACTAAAAAGCTCTTCCTTAGTCACCGGGAAGCCTTCAGCTAGTTGCGATGAAGTCTCAATACCCTGACGATAGAATTTATTATCACTGACCCAGAGCAAGGTATGTAGATCTAAAGTAGAATCAGATTCGAGTGCCCGACGAATAAATTTATATTCCCAACGTGGTTCACCATCGATGTATAAAATTTGGTAACTACCATTACGTACTTCGAGTAGTTGTGACACGCTATTATTTTGCAGATTTCTTTCACCGTCTAGAGGATCCAACACGAACCGAATGTCTTTAAACCCTTGTGCGCCTGCATCGAATTCTATCGATGTGTTCGTAATGGTACTGACGGACGCTTCGTTATTAATAGATGCTTCAGGGATTTGTAGATTTACTTCTTGCGCAGTGATGTAGCGATCTCCGTCATAGATTTTTACCCGAGCTACGCTTGATGCATCGTGACGAATACCAATATCAGCTTTGATCAACGTATTGGGTAATACCGTAGACGGCATCTGCAAATTAGTAATCTCCAAGTCTTCTGATATCGCCGTGCGGCCAAATCCAATGGTATGAATTGGCACATCATAAGCGGCTATTTCAGCCAATTGATCCGCGCTTAACGCCCCAGAAGTTGATTGTGTATCAACTCCGTCGGTTGCTAGAACAATTGCACCGATAGACTTGGTGGATGCTTGCTGTAAAATATTAAGTAAGGAACTGCCTAAATTTGACTGAGCTTGCGGTGCAGGAATATCACTAAAGTCATCTAGCTTTAGCTCTTTATCAGCATAGACATAATGTTGTACTTGATAACTTTTACTAATTTCTTGCAACGGCTCAGACTCAAAAGCGTCTAGCGCCTGGTCTATACGCGGATTTTCAGACTCACCATAAGCCATGCTTTGCGAACCATCTAACACAAAGACAATATCGTTTTCTGTATCTAATAATCGTTCGGTAACCAACACCGGCTGGGTAAACATCATAAAAAGAATTGAAAAAACACTCAACTGTAGAATTCCAAGCAAGACCATTCGCCACCATGCAAAGGAACGAAATGCCTTAACCATAGAAACACATAACAGAACAACAGCACAGGAAGTAACGGTTACCACCATCCATATCGGCACATGCATATCAAAGGCTAAATTTGCCTCTTGATAATGAGCCAGCGGGTAACTAAATAAAAGTTCAAACATCTAGGCTATTGTAGCCTCACAATATGTAATTTGGTGTCAATCTAGAACTAAAAGTATTAAAACAGATAATTATTATGGTTCTATTAGATTCTGTTCAATTATTAATACGATGTTTAGAAAATAAACATGCGGATATTTTTGCTTTTTCTTCAGAACATCAAAACTTTTTTGTTCTGGTCAGTATAACTTTTTATATAGGCAAGTATAAGTTGCTGTAACTACTCGCTTAGTTTTGCTAAATCTGAGAACACGATTTGAATACGCCTTTCAAAGCCAGGAATATTGTATTGCAATAACGCTCTGCTAGACCGTTCTTTCTCGATGAAATTAATCCACTCGGCTTTTGCGCCTGGGTTTTCATGTAAAAAAACCGAAAACTGATGGATCGCGACATGAGCATCACTGCCTAACCTGTCTCTAGCCTGCGACAAGGCTTCAGCACTATCCCAAGTATTTCTAAGCATGTTTGTATAAATGATTGCTGAGCTGTCATCCAGATCTTCACCAGCATTGCCTCTAATCCATATTTCAATATTCTCATTAATCCCATCCCTCAGTTCAATATTTATTTCTGCCCGAAAAAAATCTTGTTCTGCCGACGAAATTAGTTGCGATTGACGCATTTCAAAACCAACAAATAGCAGCGACCCGGCAATTGAAAGAACACCAATGACTTCAATCAATCTATTCTTGTTTAGTAATTTAAAAGTCATGGTTGCTAATTAAAGTGTATTGAATGATTTACCAATTGTATTTATTTAATTTATTAAATGCGAATTTGTTTAATCCTTTGCAACAATATCGCATAAAAAAACCAGCGCTGGGCTGGTTTTTCTTAGATATCAAAAACTATCTAGCTACTCCGGAAGACGTCGTTCTTCTGCCTCTATGCAGCCTCGACGTTCATTAACCCTGAACTTTATTTAATCTTAGCTTCTTTGTATTCAACGTGTTTACGTACAACTGGATCGTACTTTTTGATAACCATTTTTTCAGTCATTGTACGTTTGTTTTTAGTCGTTGTGTAATAGTGACCAGTGCCAGCACTTGACACTAATTTAATTTTATCTCTCATAATCGTATTCCTAGGTCTATTTTAGAGGTTTAAACTTTTACGCCGTTTGCACGTAAGTCTTTCAACACTACATCAATACCTTTCTTATCGATAATGCGAATGCCTTTAGTAGAAACACGTAGACGAACCCAGCGGCTCTCGCTTTCTACCCAAAATTTACGGTAATGTAAATTTGGCACGAAGGTACGACGGGTTCTGTTTTTAGCGTGTGATACGTTGTTACCAAAAACCGTACTTTTACCAGTAATCTGACATACTCTAGACATTGTTCTAACCTAAAAACTCGTTTAATTGTATTGATTTATGCGGTCAGTCTTGCCAATCCGCAATCAGGGTGCGATTTATACCAGAAAAGTCATTGAAAATACAATATTTTTTACTGAAAGGAACCTCATACATTACCTGCGCATGAATCCACAAGAATCGCTGCTTATAAATGGCTTAAAATTAGACACATCAGGATTCTATATTAAAGAAAAAACTTATTTGCACAAAGTTCCATAGCCTTCTTCTAAAATAGTTCTCTTTTAAAATAGTCATTTTTTAGAATCGCCCTCTTTTTTAGTCATATCAGACGTTATGTGTCTGCCATTCGGCGTTTCATTTACCTAAAGATATTTTTAATTGTAAATCATTATTCACTGCTAACTTTTAGCTTTAATTTCAAACACACTCCTTTTAAATAGACGAAAAAAAAGGCCAGCTAAACAACGCTGGCCAAAAAGGGGCATACACTATTCGGGGAGGAAAGTACTAAAATCGATTCTTAAGACCAATAGTTAAATCGGTTAAAGGGTTTCGTTCCTTTGGTTTGATCTTTCTCATTTCGCAATTCTTCTGTAGAAAAAATATTTTGTTGATTTTGTTCCGCATTCACGACAAATTAATAATGCTTATACAACTACAAAAGAAAGGCTTAAGTCATGAACCATCATTACAATAATGTAAAGTATGAATTACCTCATATAAACGGTCTCGCGCGTACTGACTTATCAGTAACGATAAAAATAATTCTGCTTAAAATGAAGGAACTAAAGAATTTTCTGCTTACTACAACACACCCATTTCAGCCAGAGAAACAACTTCAGCATTACCGACCACAAAGTGATCAAGTAACTTGATTCCAACCATACCAAGTGCCAAATAGAGGTTTTCAGTTAACGTTTTATCTGACATGCTCGGTTCAGCGACTCCAGAGGGATGGTTGTGCGCGACGATCATTGCGGCGGCATTGTGTCGCAAGGCTTCCTTAACCACTTCGCGAATCGGCACAGACGCATTATCAATCGTGCCTCGAAATAATTCTTGATGATGAATAACTCGATGCTTACTATCTAAAAACAGAGCAAAAAACAC
>JALZWI010000285.1 GCA_023299895.1 Arenicella sp.
GTATCAGCTATTATTTTTTCTTCCAACCGTCGCCTAAATTAATGAATTGACCTGCTGGTGTTTTTTGCAGAGTCGCTTTGCCTGCTAGCTGTTCAACTGAATTCAAGCTCGTGCCATTACGTTGAGCAATGTTCTGATATTGTTGCTTGCGTTTGGCGTTGATGTCTTGCACTAAGGCGGAGGCTTTGGTGTTGGCCGAAACTACGCCTAGGTAGCCTGTAAGCTGTTCACCAACCAAGCCTTGTTGCTTGGCTTCGCCTAGCGTTAACGCAAGTGCGGTATTGGTGATTAATATTGAAGCCAAAAGACTGATCAGGATTACGTATAATTTTTTCATGGTTTGATACTCATAATAAGGTGAAATTAATAACAATGAGAATGACTAAAATGTTGATTGTTTAAAATAAATCGGAGTCTTCACTGAATAACTCTTCTAACTCATTTTCTACTTTGATTTTAATTTCGTGTTCAATTTTTACATTCAAATTAATCGTTATGGGTTCGGTAGGTGCCGCCACTTGTACTGTTGGAGTACATGCTGTGACTAACAATAAATAAACACCGACTATAAAAAATTGCCCCAGTTTGCTAAATTTGAACTGCGTTTTTGGTGAGCTTAATGTCATCCGTTTTTTCCTAGTTATAATGTTGATTTCATACTGTGAGGTTTTTTATTGATAATAATCTCGCACTCGTTTGTCTAGCTTATCACTAACGCCTTCATACAACCTTAAACTCTCAAGTAACTTTAATAAATTTTGTTCGAGGTTAATATTTAAATTTATTTGCCGGCCCTGCTCAAAGTCTGGATTATTACCTTGTAATTGTAATGATAAGAACAAAGTGCCATCGGGTTTGTACTGCGTATCTGCGTTCAATACCTTGTAATGAAAATTTCTTAATGCTAGCGCAACCGTTTCAGCATATTCATTTGCCTGCAGGGCATCGGCGTTGGCTTGGTACCTAAGCACACCGCCTGGCGTCATTGCTTGCAATTTACCATCATCAATACTTATTTGACCGTCATTAATACTGATCGGTAGCAAGCCACTGACTAAGCCTGTGGCTTGTACATCATCAAGTTGTTGCAGCGTTACCAGTTCATTTAGATCAATATTATCTACCACAACTTGCAACGACTGTTGTGTGCGATTCAAATCGTAGGCAGTTGGTTTTAACTTAACACTGCCCAGCAAAACGTGTGTTTGAGCTTTCTGAATATCAACAATAGGTAAGTCACCAAATTTTGAAGGCGTTAGTTTAAACTCTATCACAATGTCCTTATTTGCTACGCCCGCATCTAAATGCGCTATGTTTAGCTTTTGCGATTTTTCACTGAGGATTTGTGGGTACACTTGCAAGGTCAGTTGACCGTTTGCACCCGAAAAATACGTTTCGTCATAGGACCCACCAAGATTATTTAATTGTGCATCAAGGTATACCATTACTTGCCATTTGCCAGCTATGTTGTGCCAACGCGCTTGCCCAGACAAATCAACCTCACCCGCTACTAGGTCGACTGGCGATGTATTCGGAGTTATTAATTTATTAATCTGTTGGTGATCGTTAAATTCTATAGTTTTGAAACGAAATTCTGAGCTGCCTAGTTGTTGCTTAAAATCATGCTTGCTGGTGGTTTCTATGGTCAGTTCACGCTCAAGGCTCTGCGCGCTGCCACGACTTGTGAGCAGGTCATTATTAAATTCAAACGCTTGGCTTACATTATCTAAGTGCCAATCATTTTGGACTTGTTGATCGGTGGCGTTATTACTGATTGTCAGTTGAGGTATTGCTAACAATGCTTTCGCGTATAATTTGTCTTGATTTATTCGGGCTTGGTCAATTTGTAATGACCCATTAAGCGGGTGTATACGTTGCGCTGAGCTTGTGTCTTGTAGTTCTGGTATGGTTATTTTTAGCGACGTGTTTTCAATAAAGAGTGTGTCATCTGGCTCAGAAGTTGTTTGAGAGTCTGTTTGAAATGCGCCTTTTAAATACCATGGCTGAGTTGCAGTCAAAACCCAACCCTGTGGTAGTTCGATCTCATCGTTGCGACTATGCTGGCTGGTTAATTGCCACAATTCAGCCACATTAAGTTGCCATTGCTGCGCGTCTATCAGTCCTGAAACTGTACCTTCGAATGACGTCTGCGCTAGCTCTAGTTGATCAGCTTTGTGTAGTTTGCCGATGCTCAACAGTATGTCCTGCGAGTTAACCTTGGTTAGATTTTGAGTAAGGCTTACATCGCCACTCAGATTAAGAGCGAGGTCGTCGGCCTGCCAATCAGAAAAACTAGCGCCGTTGAGTGTTATCGAGCTTTTAGATTCGACGTTGATTTGCCAGTTTGCTTGCGCTTGATTAGGCTTTGTCGGGACTTGTGCTATTTGCATATCAAGCTGACCGTTTATGGTTTGAATCTTCCAGTCTTGATAGTCTAAACTCTGAGCCTGAATTGTTGACAACAGCGCTAAACCTGGCATCGAGTTGTTGCCTTTAATTGTTCCGGAGAGTGCAATGTCAGATAACTTAATTGCGGTTTCTGCGAAAGGAGTTAGTGGCAACCACCGCTGTAGTAGCTGTGATTTTATGTCCGCATTAAACACCAGTGATTCGTCTACTTGATTGATCGACGCTATAAAATCAGTTTCTGGCGTTGGCGTATTAAAGTACTGAATATCCCAACCATTGTCTTGATCGATAATCCAACTTATCTGTTGTTGGTTAGCAAATAGGACTTTGGCTTTCAGTTGATTTGCCTGCTTAGTTAACTCCGCCTGCAACTCAACCGTACCGAAGGTGCTTACTGATTCAGACGCGAGATTGTGTGAAATTGAAATATTAGGCAGCTGCAGTGTGTTTAGCGGAACATTACTTGCATCAACGGCATTGTAAGCAGCTAATAACATATCGATAGTCGGCAACGTTGGTGGTGTGCTGACTTGTTCGTCGGGTTGGTGATCCAGCGTTAATCCGATTCTATCAATCGATAGGCTCTCTACCTTGCCTGCCATTAACTGTGGCAGCGTATAGCCTAAGCTAACCAGATTAAGCTGTATTTGCAGCATGGTGTCTGAATCTGGGTAGGTGGCTTCAAATCGATTGATGAGCGCCTTAGAAGAACCAACCTCACTGATTTGTAAGTTGATATTAGTCAGGCCCTGTTCTTGCAAAAATTGTGTGACGCCCCAGTTCAATATAGCAGGCAATTGCCACCATGCGATGCCAAACATCAACCCAAATAAGCCGAACAGAAATAATAATACAAAGAAAAAACGCTTGAGAATAAATCACCTGCAGTAATTAAGGTTATTCACACCAATTAATCCGCAAGACTAACCGATACAAGCAATAGTGATCAACCTAAACCATAACGTCTGCAACAACTAAAGGAGTCAGCTTGTATTCAATAAGTTTAAAGGTATCAGACGCTGCTGACGCCTTTGATTTGTCCTAACCTCAATCTTGACGTGTAACTAGAGGTCTGCCTTACTATCTGTTTGAATGTTAGCCTCTACCTCTTTCGCCTGATTAAGTTGCTCGAGAAAATTCTTGTATTCGCTCGACTGGCGCAGTAACTTGCCAGATTCGGTAATGAGTTCATCTACTTGATCGGGACCCAATCGGAATGTGGTTGGCATGCCATTTAAGCGCGCACGCACTGCGTCGTCAACGACCTGCTCAAAAGTCAGCACCACGAAGTTCACCTTGACCTTAGGTTCATCAGGAGCGCGCTTAGTATTCACAATGTCCTGCCACATCAAAAATTCTCGTTTAGCAATGGCCACTGTCTCGGTGTTGAGTATCCCAAGCGCCGCATCGAACGATGCGTTTATCATGCTGGCTAAGCCGGGTTCGTGACCTGTGAGCGACCAGCCCTTCTCTTGATACACCTGTGCATTGACAACGACTACCAGCACATTACGCACGCGCTGCAACTGTTCAGGCGTGAACGCACCAGCCATGTCTTGCACTCTGCCGAGTTGTGCGATTGGGCTCATCATTGAACCGCGTAGCCCGAGATTATCGGTCACCCCACCATCCACCAGCCGCAAAATTGGCATCTTGTCTGGATGCGAATATCGCTCCAGCGCAGCAGCAACTCTGTGGCGTCGAGCGAGATAGTTGTCGTTTTGCAGTGCATCGGCGACCCAAGGTTGGTTGCGTTCGCTGCAACCTTCGTAGTTGCGTAACGCAATCGTGGCAAAAGGCCCAGGCACAGACGAGGAAGCCATGACCGCGTTGGCCACTGGGTAGCTGGATAAATCTGAACAAAGAAAATCAAAATGCTGTTGAATAAATGAGAACGTGGTGGCGTTATTGATATCACTTGCGTTAACGATAACGAACGGCAGATTATTACGTGACATGTCATCAAAGGATGACTGCTCGAACAGTGTGTCGTCTAAGTGATCTGCTATCAAGTCGCTGCGGTTATAGGCGCCAGAGGTCAGTGCGACTAGGCTGCGCGGTCGCAGGGCCAGCGAGATCAGTCGCCCTTGCCAATTTCGATAGAGAAAGTCAGGCGTGAAATCTTCGAATATCCGGTCACCAAAAAGTCCGTAATACGCTGCTGTATAACTGCCGCCAGAAACGGAAGAAATTACGTCAACCTCGTCTAGAAGCCTGCGTGACTCGCCTTCCAACGTCACGTTCGTATCGCGCAGTGCCTTTAAGACTCCATAGCTGAATGCAGCAGCACGGGTACCGCCACCAGAAAACGCCAATACTACGAACTGCTCTTCTGAATTTTCTGGTAAGCGATTGCGTAAATCATATCCTTGCCCTGCTGCTGGGTGGTCGATCTTATTGTTCCAAGTTCTTTGCGCGCAACCACTGAAGACTACCGCCAGCATGCCGACTAACATCATGCGCTGCAAACATCTTGTAAGCTGTCTAAGCTTGGCGCCATTTCGTCTAACTGCAATTGAACCCGCTCCTTCAATCGAGATAAGGTGCGATCTTGCTGTTTGCAAGAACTCACTGCATGATGGTGTGTAAGTTAGTTTCGTCATCTATGTTTAGTGTACCTCTATCTAGACCTATCTACTTATCAAGCGATAACTAATTGCGCTGACAGCTCTACCTCGATAAGTCAGGTTCTAATGGCTGCTGCACCCATAACGATTACTATTGCAGTACCCTGTTAATAAATCAATAGTTTCTAGGCTATATAGCTTTCAAGGCTAGAGATACAATTGAATTTTGCTTTATTAACCCTCTACTATCTAAATAATCTAATTAACGTTTTGTAGATTTTTGTGTGAACGTCGGTATAGGGTGGGTATAACAAATGCAGACCTGACAGCTTTGGCTGAGTGAAAACGCTGCGCAGTTTGCTGAACTCTAAAAACCCTTCGTAGCCATGATATTGCCCCATACCGCTGGTACCACTTCCTCCAAACGGCATATCGTGCTGAGAAACATGCAGCAAACAATTATTAATTGTTACCCCTCCCGACATTGTGTTGTAGATAACCCGCTGTTCAGTCTCTCGATTGTTGGTGAACAAATACAACGCGAGCGGCCGATCTCGTTCATTGATATAGGTAAGTACTTCATCAATATTTTTATAAGTCTTAATAGGTAAGATTGGGCCAAAAATTTCTTCTTGCATGACGGTCATCTCATCGGTTGGATTGACAATCAGTATTGGCGGAATTTTTCGCTGATTACTATCTGCGGATAAGCCCTCTACTAGATTTACTAATGTCGCGCCTTTGGACTGGGCATCAAGCATCGTCTCTTGTAGACGTGAGAAGGCTTTATTATCAATCACCGAGGTATAATCATCATTGAGGCTAGGGTAACGATGACTCACTATTTTTTTAGCTAAACTTATAAAGTCGTGCTCTTTTCCTTCTGGTAAAAACAGATAATCGGGAGCCAGGCAGGTTTGCCCTGCGTTAAGATACTTTGCATACAAAATTCTTTGTGCTGCAACTTCAAGATCAAAATCATCACACACAATTGTTGGTGACTTACCACCTAACTCTAAGGTCAAAGGAGTCAAATTATCAGCCGCTGAACGCATAACGGTTTTACCTGTATTCGCTGAGCCGGTAAAGCAAAGATGATCAAACGCTAAACTTGAAAATTCACTCGCTTTCACCCCTGGCAGAATAGCGATATATTCTTGCGAAATTTGTTCGGCAAATTTTTCTGCGAGCAAGGCACATAAATTAGAAGAATTTGACGCTAGCTTAACCATACATCGATTGCCCGCGGCAACCGCATTGGCAAGAGGGCTCATCACAAGAAACAGCGGGTAGTTCCATGGAGCAACAATGCCAACAATTCCTTTGGGTTGAGGAATCACTCTATTTTTTGCTGTTGCATAGAGCAAGGGTACATGCCGACGTTGCTGTTTCATCCATTTTCGCATGTGTTTCTTTGAGTGACGTATTCCATCAACGCTAGTAAAAATCTCAAGAAATTTTGTTTCAGTAACGCTTCGACATCCGTAATCAGTATTAATGGCTTGTGTTATCTCATCAGCATTATCAAGAATAATTCGTTCAACCTTATTAAGCAGTTCTTTGCGTTGCGAATAACTGATATAAGGTTCTTGCTGATAAGCTTCACGCTGTCGCAAAAAGACACGTTGAGACTCCGTATCTGTGTCTAAAGGGGCGATATCCTGTGTTGGTTTAATCACTATAGTCTCCACGCATTTAGCTTTGGTTGAATAGCTCTTCAGTGATTAAGTACTTCTAAATAAAATACTTTCACATTGCTAGAGCAGTGTTTTGAGTTCGGTATTCAGATCAGCCAATTTTATTTTATCAATCGTTCTTAGCGGTTTATTATCACCGCCTTTTTTGCCATTAGAGAGCAGGCGCTTAGTGAGCATAAATGCCGCCGGCATGTTTACTGCATCTACAGCAAGTAGGTGATCGGCTTGAAAATAAAAGGCGGCAAATTTACGGCCTTTAGTGTGGTCTCCACGGATAACGACATTATCAAACCCTTGAGATAGGCCTGCTATTTGTAATTTTAAATTGTATTGATCAGACCAAAACCAGGGTAATTGATGATGTGGTTTTTCGCGAATACCACAAACAGATGCGCCAACCACTCTTGCTTGATCTACCGCATTTGGTACCGACTCAAGGCGCATCCAACGATTATAAATAGGGTTATGCTGCCAGGTACAGTCACCCGCCGAAAAAATGTCTGGGTCTGACGTGACACAAAATTCATCGACCACAATACCACCATCAGTGGTTTTTAAGCCGGCATGTTTTGCTAGTTCAATATTAGGTATGATTCCTGCGCCAATAATAACAAAGTCTGCCGAATAAGATCGACCGCCTTCACAAATAACAGTGCTAACCGATTCATCTCCGTCTATTGCTTTTACTTGCGTATCGGTGACTATGTTCACGCCTTCTTCAGCGTGAATACGGCAATAGAAATTCGACAGATCTGGCGCTGTAACTCGTTGCAATATGCGTGGCATCATTTCTAAAACAGTGACTTCCACTTCTAAACCGCGTAATGCGGCAGCAGTTTCTAAACCTATATATCCACCACCCACAATAATCGCTTTTGCCCCTTTTCGAACAAACGTTTGAATGCGTGCAATATCATCCACTGTACGCAAATAGAAAACACCTTTTTTATCAACGCCAGGAATTGGAATTTGTCGTACTCGCGCACCCACGGCCAGTACCAACTTATCGTATGCTACGCTCTGGCCGTCTTCGGTTATTAGTTGTTTCGAATCACGATCTAATTTGGTTATGTAGGTATTCAGATGTGTCTGAACACCATGTTTTTCATAATGACTGGCTGGTTTAATCAATATGTCAGATACTTGTTTTTTACCTAACAAAAAGTCTTTAGACAATGGTGGCCGTTGATAGGGCAGACTCGATTCGTCACCAAGAAGAGCAATTGTGCCTTGCCAGCCCGATTTACGGACACTCTCAGCTACTTGGCTACCAGCATGGCTCGCGCCAATAATGACGCAAGTTTTATTTTTAGAGCTGCTTAACATTTACAAAACCATAAGGACAATGACGACACTTGTTTCCACAGCAATTGCCGCGCGCAAGATGATACGCTTGCGTAAACACCATAAAACCGCCATCCATATAGTAATGAACATTTTCTTTTAACACCGCTATAGGCCAAGCTTCAACTTTATCATGATCTTTTGTATCGACAGTGCGTGCGGTATGTTTGTTTGCTGTCATTTTTATTAAGACTGGTGATTACGGGTAATTTATTTACCCTTGAATGTTGCGGGCTGCTTCGCAAAAAATGCTTTTACTGCAGTGGCAAAATCCTCACTCTGAATAAGTTTAGCTTGTGCCTTCGACTCGGCAACCACGACTTCTTGATAGCTCATCTGCGAAGCTTTACGCATCAATTTTTTTGTCGCGCTTTGTGATAATGGTGATCCGTCGGCTAATTTTTCTGCCCAAGCTTGGGTCTGACTGATTAGCTCATCAGCGGCAACTACTTTATTGGCTATTCCATATTCAAGACATTGCTGGGCAGTCAACTTACCTGCGTTCACAACCATTTCCATTGCTCTCTGGTATCCCAACTTATTTAATAACAACCATATAGCCCCTCCATCGGGCATTAAACCTATTGCAGAAAATGCCTGATAAAGATATGAATCATCTGCCATAACGATTAAATCACAATTCATTGCTGCGGCACTGCCTATACCTGCACAAGCGCCATTAACAGCAGCAATATATAATTTCTTAGAATCATGAATAGCCATAAGCCAAGGAGTGTACTCAATGGCACATTGTTCCACGAAGCTTGGGTGCTCTGCGCCGTTGAAATCTTCTGACAAATCAGCCCCTGCACAAAAAGCACGACCCTCGCCAGTCAAAACAACAACTTGTACATCGCCATCCGTTTCAACAAAAGTAACCGCGTCGATTAACTCTAATCGCATTTTTTGATGGAACGAATTTAAAGTTTTAGGTGTGTTCAGTGCAATCGTTGCAACTCGATTTGTCACTGTATAGTTTATAAATTGATACTCAGGCATTATTATTCCTCATCAAATAGATCTTAACTTCAGGTTTTGATTACACGGGATTAGCTTAGCTTAGATCTTAGCACTGAAAGTAAGATAAAGTCGTCAAAAGCCAACAAGATTTATATCTCTGGCGTAGGTACTTGCTACCTAAGCTAGATGATCAATTCATACATAGTTACGACGACATAATGCCCTTGTTAAACTTGTCATCAGTACGTATATTTAAACTAACTTTACCAATAATATTGTTAATATGAATCTCGAAAACCGTGCTACCTCTTTTTCATTAGTCATCTTAGCAACCATTGCGGTTTTCTATGTGTTGGTCGTCGGTAAAGCGTTTTTAGTGCCTCTGGCTGTAGCGGTTATGGTTTGGTATGTCATTAATGCCTTGAGTCGAACTTTTGTAAAAATTATTCCCTGGATCGAAGAAAAAAACTGGATTACTACGCTAGCATCATTAATTAGTATCGGCCTATTTATTAGTTTTGCGGTAGATATGGTGCAACGCAATATTACTGATGTGAGCGCTGCAGCACCAGCGTATAAGGCTAACTTCGATATTCTAGCAAACAAGTTAGTTACTCAATTTGGTTTAGAGGCGGTTCCTAACTTACAACAATTAATCGCGGGCATTGAAGTTGCTCCGGTCATTTCTAAGTTAGCTAGTAGTTTTACAACAATGATTAGCAATATATTTTTAGTGCTGATCTATGTATTATTTTTGATGTTAGAGCAGGGAACTTTTAGCAAGAAAATTTCCGCAATTTTTATTGATAAAGAACGACGCGGCTCAATAATGAGCATTCTGTCTCATGCACAAGAAGATATTCAAACCTATCTGTGGATCAAGACAATGACCAGTACGGTTACTGGTGTTGTTAGTTATTTAGTGTTACTTGCAGTTGGGGTTGATTTTGCTGGGTTTTGGGCTTTTACAATTTTCCTTTTGAATTTTATTCCGACCGTTGGCTCGATCATTGCGACTTTGTTCCCAGCTATTTTAGCGTTGATTCAGTTTGATACCTTCTTACAATTTTTTGTTGTATTGGCGAGTGTTGGAATGGTTCAAATAGCCGTCGGAAATTTTTTAGAGCCCAAATTAATGGGCAGTTCTCTAAACCTTAGTCCTTTTGTTGTGATGATGTCTCTAACTCTTTGGGGTAGCTTATGGGGTATTGCTGGAATGTTTTTAAGTGTGCCAATTACAGTCATGCTACTAATTGTTTTTGCCCACTTTAAAAACACTCGTTATCTCGCAATATTATTATCAGGTGATGGCAACATTAAATTTGCTGATGACTTTCATGATGATTAATTGCTTGCTGCGTTTGTTTCTTTAGGTAGATACAAAATTAAGCCCTTTAATAAATTAAAAGCTTCATTGAGTTGATAATCATTAGCTAATTGATCAGGATCATCAACGCTTGGTTTTTCAACCTCGTTTTCGCTTTCTAAGTGACCAGGTAGGTCGTTTTCTTTAATACGACCAAACCTTTCTTCTTGTGGTTTAAACTCACGCCACTCAACCATGACATCGGGCACAATACCGGACGCCTGTATGGAACGTCCACTTGGAGTATAGTAACGCGCCGTGGTTAATTTGATCGCCTCTTGTCCACCCACATCTAAAACAGTCTGTACTGAGCCCTTACCAAATGATTCGGTACCCAACACAATGGCGCGCTTATGATCTTGCAAGGCACCAGCGACAATTTCAGACGCTGAAGCAGAACCTGCGTTAATCAACACAACAACCGGTTTAGCATCTAGTAAGTCGCTTGGGGTTGCCATAAAGACCTGATCATTTTCAGCAAGACGACCTTTGGTGCTAACAATAATACCTTCCTTGATAAAAGCATCGGTAATCGAAACAGCGCTGTTTAATAGACCGCCAGGATTGTTACGCAAATCTAAAATAAGACCCGAAAATTCTTCTTGCTCTCTTAGAGTTTTTAATTCTTTGCGAAAAAGTTCAGCTGTTTCTGTTTGAAATTGTGTGATTTTTAAATATCCAATCTGGTCATTTAAACGTTCTCGTTTAACTGTCTTAGTACGAATTATCGCGCGCTCTAAAACTAAATCAAAGGGCTCAGGCTCTGTTTCACGCAATATGCTGAGTGTGATTTCAGTGCCGGGCTCTCCGCGCATTAAGCTCGTGCTATCTTGTAAACTAAGACCTGACACGGTTTGACCATCGATGCGAATAATTAAGTCGCCAGTTTGAATACCTGCAGCGGCAGCAGGAGTGTCATCGATCGGTGAAATCACTTTAATAAAACCATCTTCGATCATAACTTCCATGCCTAGGCCTCCAAAACGACCCGTAGTGCCTTCATTTAGATCTTCGTATTTATCGCCGTTTAAATAAACTGAATGGGGATCTAAGCCATTCAGCATACCTTCAACTGCAAACTCTAATAACTCTTCGTCAGTAACTTGTTCAACGTAATTACGTTTAATGCGAGTAAATATTTCAGCAAACGTTTTTATTTGCTCAAGTGGCAGAGGTGTTTCTGTACTTGGAACAATACCTGTTCTTAATAGCTCTGATTCTGGCTCTTCTGGCGCTTCTAGCAACTCTTCTGTTTGTGCTAAAGCATTGCTACTTAAACACAAATAGCTCACACAAAAACTTAACACTAAAAATAATTTAATCTGCATAAATACCTTCTAAACTGTTGTATCACTAATTCTAGCATTAATTATTACCACCAATTACTTGGGTCAACTGGGGTCGCATTATTACGAATCTCAAAATATAAACCATGATTTTTTAAACCACCAGTAACACCGGTCTTCGCAACCACTTCATTTGTTTCTACCGCGTCACCAACTTTTTTATAAAGTAGCTCATTATGACCGTAGAGACTAATATGATTATCTCCATGATCAATAATTAACAATAAACCATAGCCTTTTAAAAAATCGGCAAACAACACACGACCGCGAAATATTGAGTTAACCGCTACCGAGCCTTGAGTATCAAAGAAAACACCTTCAGCGCGCATACCTGATTCAGGCAGTCGCGTGTTATATCGAAATTTTATTTCGCCCTCTACAGGATAACTTAAACGTCCTCGTTGTTTAATGAAACCGCCTTGGACTAATTCCCTAACCACAGGTTTTACAGTTGTTTGATTTGTCTTGGCTTGTTCTTCCGCACGTTTTTTTTCTTCAGCAATTCGTTGTTCTTCAAGTTTTCTAAGCTTTTCTGCTTGCAGCGCTATTTGTTTTAATAAAGTATTAAGTCGAGATCTGTCCTGCTTCAGTTTCTCAAGCTCTTCGGCAGATGAAACAACCTTATTATTAAGTTTGTTCACGTTGTCTAGCCGCGCTTGTTTAGTTTGATCTAGTTTTTGTTGCTGGTCTTTTTGTTGTGTTTGCGTTTTTTCTAAATCAGCCAAAACGGTTTTATGTTGTTCTTGCAATGATTGTACTTGAGCGAGTTGTTCGCGTAATTTAACTAATTTTTGTTGTCTAGCTTGCGCGAAATATTCATAGTAATTATTTAACCTGCCCACGGCATATGGGTTTTCTTGATTGAGCAACATTTTCACATAGTTTATTTTACCATTGGTATACCTGCTAACCAATAGCTCACTCAAGGCGTCCATATCATCTTGTTGTTGTTCTTGTAATTGAGCAATTTCGCTGAGTAATTCTAGGTCTTGTTTTTGTTGTTGGGTTATTTTTAGTTCGGTGTTTTGTAATTGTTTACTCAAGGTTGATATTTCTTGCTCAACCTCGAGCAATTCATCTTGCTGTGTCTTTAATAAGGCTTTATTAGCATTTAAGTTACGGCTAACAGTATCGATTTGTTTTCCTATCTCGGCTACATTTTTTTGATACTCAGAGGTATTATCAGCAATTGAAGTATAGCTAATCACCACCATCATAATCGATGTGAGTAATAAGACTTTTTTAATAATTGAGGGGCTTGCGACTAACATTATGTTTTAGTGTATATAAGGCGCTTTATTGCCTCTTTCATTGCTTCTTATGTGCTGTATAATTCTGGTCAGTTTATCACAGCTATTTGTCACTGACCTTTATCAGTTTCTAGCAAACAACGTATATTAGCATTTTATGTTTTCAGAATTTATTTCACAAAACCTTATGTGGTTTGCGGCGCTTATAATAATCGCTAACTTATTGATTCTATCCTTTTTACAAGGCCGGGTAAAAGGTGCCAGCACGGTTTCTGCGCTCGAATTACCACAACTACAACGAGGCGGAAAATCAGTCATCTTAGATGTTAATGAAAGTAAATATTTTGCTAATTCACACATCCCTGACGCTGTTAACTTTCCGCTTGATTCAATCAATGCTGATAATGTCAGTTTACTAAAACACAAAGACAAAACTGTTATTGTTACTTGCCAAACTGGTGGCAAGAGCGCTAAAGCGGCCAAGTCACTTGTCGCTCTTGGTTTTGATAATGTTCACATTTTACGAGGTGGGCTAGTTAGCTGGACCAAAGAAAACCTTCCTGTTACTGCGAGCTAAAAAATCTCTCGGTAATAGCACCTATATTCACATATTACACACTAAACACATAAATTATGGCTGAAGAAAAAAAAATATCGACCACCTTTGATATTCGAAAAATATACCTTAAGGATGTCTCTTTTGAGTCACCTAACGTACCTAATATTTTCTTAAGCGATATTGGTAAACCTGAAATTAGTATTGAAGTAACCATAAAAACGACCGCTTTATCACAAGACAATTATTATGAGGTGGTGCTGGGTGTGACTGTCACTTCTAAAATTGTTGATAAAACAGCTTTTTTAGTTGAAGTAAAACAGGCGGGCGTGTTTCACATTGTCGGTATACCAGAAATAGATATGCCATTAGCTTTAGAAGTTGCTTGCCCTAATGTACTACTACCATTTGCCCGTGAAGCTATTTCAGATTTAATTGGTAAAGCTGGTTTTCCTCAACTATTGTTATCTCCAATTAATTTTGAATCTTTATATCATTCAAAATTGCAAGAAACAAAAAAAGCACAAAACGAAAAAGATAACTCAGAAAACACTCACTAAAATTACTACTCATTATATATCGTGTCTAAACAAATCAAGATTGCCGTATTAGGAGCTGGTTCATGGGGGACCGCTCTGGCACTTGCACTGACACGCAATGATCATGCAGTTACTTTATGGGGACACCGCGAATCTCATTGTAGGGCGATGCAAGACAATGGCTGCAATCGCCAATACCTAGATGGTTTTGATTTTCCTAATAACCTTAGCGTTGAAGCTGATTTGGCAGCCGTTGTTAAAGAGCATCAAAAATTTTTATTGGTTACACCCAGTCACGCCTTTCGAGCAACACTAAAAAATCTTAAAAAGTTAGGCTTAAGTAATGATGCTTTAATTATTTGGGCTACCAAAGGCTTTGATAAAGATGGTCCTGCGCTTCTTAGTGAGGTTGTACGACAAGAGCTGGGGGATGGTATCAAAAAAGCCATCGTATCAGGACCGAGCTTCTCTAAAGAAGTGGCTGCAGACCTTCCCACTGCAATCACTACAGCAGGAGATGACGATGAAATTGCAAAAGATGTAGCGTCTCTTTTTTTAAGTGGTTATATGCGCGTTTATACCAATCCAGATTTTATTGGTGTGCAAGTTGGTGGGGCAATTAAAAATGTAATGGCGATTGCTGCTGGTATTAGCGACGGGCTGGGTTATGGGGCAAACTCTCGTGCAGCCATTATTACCCGTGGCTTAGCTGAAATTTCTCGACTTGGTGTTACTCTTGGTGCACAAATTGAATCCTTTCAAGGACTTGCTGGTATGGGTGATCTAGTTTTAACGTGTACGGATAATCAGTCTCGCAATAGACGCTTAGGCTTAGGTTTAGGGCGCGGTCAAACACTACAACAAACGTTAGACCAAATTGGTCAAGAGGTTGAAGGTTACACTACCACACCCAAGGTTATTCGTTTAGCAAACAAGCATTCTGTTGAAATGCCAATTTGTGAACAAGTTCATGCGGTTTTATATGAAGGTGTACCTGCATCTCAAGCCGTATCTAAATTACTCACACGCCAACTTGGTAACGAATAATTCATAAACATAGTTCACTTTTTTTAATCCACCTGTTTATAATGTCTTATAATTATTATAATTTGAGGATTCTGGTAATGCTTTTTTCTAAAAAACTTATTTTTTGTGGTTCATTGCTTTTTTCATTACTGCTGTCAGGTTGTAACACGCTCTCCATTAACGATGACACAAACACACAAATAAGCAATGACCCTTTGCAAGGGTTAAATCGCAAAATATATGGTTTTAATAACGGAGTAGATAAAGCCATATTAAAGCCTATTGCAAAAGGTTATAACGCTGTGTTGCCAGCGCCTGCTAAAAATGGTGTTAATAATTTTTTTAGTAATTTAGGTGAACCACTGAATGTGGTTAATAATTTATTACAAGGTAAGCTTGATCGTGCATTAGGTTCTACTTATCGCTTCTTGGTAAACAGCACTATTGGTATCGCGGGGCTGATTGATGTTGCTGGTAACTACGAGGTTGCTGAATCAAAAGAAGATCTTGGACAAACATTGGCTACTTGGGGTGTTAAACCAGGACCATACATAATGCTGCCTTTTCTCGGGCCCACCAATCTACGTGATGGTGTTGGCTTTATTTCTGAGAATGTTGTGTATTTCCCAAATAATGAAATTTCTGATTCGGGCGCTGGGAGCACTGCACTGACAGTCTTGGAGATTATTGATACTCGTGTGGGCTTATTGGGTGCCGATGAGCTACTTGATCAACAACTCGATCCTTACAGTTTCTTAAAAACGGCTTTCGAAACTAACCGTATAAATTCAATTTACGATGGCCAACCACCATTACAGGAAGAGGAAGACTTCGACTTCTAGTTTCTCGAACAAGGCCTAATTTATATAACGTCGCAAGATGAGTACTTATGCTGTTGGAGATATTCAAGGGTGTTATGACGTTCTCGCGCGAGGGTTAGACAAACTAAAATTTGATCAAGCTAAAGATACTTTGCTATGTGTTGGCGATTTAGTAAATCGTGGACCCGATTCATTAAAAGTTATAAATCTTTTAAAAAGCCTTGAAAATAAATCTCCAAGGCTTCAAGTTTA
>JALZWI010000286.1 GCA_023299895.1 Arenicella sp.
CCTCTTATGCCCCAGAGGAATTTGTCGAAGTCTGGGGTGCTGTTTAATACATCCTCGCTGGCTGCTTAATACCAACGCTCAGGGCTGCTTAATACTAACGCTCAGGGCTGCTAATACTAACGCTCAGGGCTGCTTAATACTAACGCTCAGGGCTGCTAATACTAACGCTCAGGGCTTTTTAATATTGGCTCTCAGGCGTCGAGACAATCAATCCATCCATATCTTGTGTGATGGTGATTTGGCACGATAGTCGTGACGTATCACGAACTTCTTCTGCAACACTGAGCATTTCTTTTTCTAACTCTTGCGCTTTAGCGATACTATCTGTCCATTCTTGTGAAATATAAATATGGCATGTCGCGCAAGCACAAGCACCGCCACAATCAGCTTCTATGCCTGGCAAATCGTTTGATATTGCAGTTTCCATTAATGTATCACCAACGACCCCATCAACGGTTCGTTCAGATCCTGCATGATCAATATAAGTAATTTTTGGCATATTTTATCTCTGCGTTTATTCTGTTTTATAACTCACTGATTTAATCTAATGGAGAATTCTATCTAGTCGAGATAAACCCTACAAGGCATATTCGGCTAATATCGAGTTAACTATTATCACGCTGCTAATAAAACTGATAACATAGCTTGATCAATTAAATTTTGGCATAAAATAACTTAACTATGAAAATATTTCAAAATGTCCTAGCATTTTTTATTTTATTTAGTGCTCTGATGCAAACAAATGCATTCGCGCACCATGGTTGGCGTGGTTATACTGTTGAATTTGTTATGAGCGCCATGGTGATTGAGGCCAAGTTCGGCAACCCGCACGATCAAATCTGGGTTAAGGATACTAAAGGTCAAATGTGGAATTTTTTATTGGCACCACCTGCGCAAAATCGGCGCTTTGGTTATGATCAAACAGTGATTGACGTTGGTGACACAGTTGAATTAATTGGCCAACACAGTAAAACAATTAACGAAGGTAAAGTACATTTAATTAATAATGCCGCGGGTGAAACAATTTATACCTACTACTATGAAAGTGGTCAAACCAGCCAAGAAAGGCTTGGTCAATAGGTTAGCATTTCATAAACGTATATTTAAAAATATTTTTTATATAAGAAGTACTCTGGAGTAATACTATGAGCGAAAATAAAAATAAAGGGTCACGTTCCATTCTTGAGAGCGTTGTTATAGTTGTATCTATTCTTTTAGCTTTCGCAATTGAAGCGCTGTGGGATGAACAACTTGAAAATTTCACGGAAGCCAAAGAGTTGGCTAGATTAGATACCGAGTTTATAGCTAACCGAGACCGGATTGATCGCAGTATAAACTTGCAAGATGGCGTTCGCCTTGCCACCCAAGATTTTTATAACCTTATCAAAGATATCCCTACCTCCGATGAGGCAATAGCACTGCCCAACAATCTAATGCAAGCAATGTTATTTGCTCCAACCTTTGAAGTCACAACGCCTGTTCTAGATTCACTTATTTTATCAGGCAACTTGATTGTCATAGAAGACGAATCGGTACTTGCACAAATTTCTTCGTGGAAACGAAGTGTTGCCCAAGTCACCGAGGCTGAAGTCAGTGCCAGCGAATTCACGGCGACTAAGCTGTTTCCGATTCTAGCTAAACGAGGCAATATCGGCCCGCTACTGGTCATTGAAAACACAGGTCAGAGACAAAACGAGAGACCTGGTGAAGCTGGTGGCATGGGCGGTGGTGAAGCTGGTGGCATGGGCGGCGGCGGTATGGGAGCCATGGCGGGTATGGGCGGCACTGATGACAATACTCTGAGTGTTGCGAACGACTCTGCCACCCAGAACGGCAATTCCCAACTAGTAAACAGTCTTCCACCATCACAACGAAATCGGTTCAACGATGACAGAGAAACACTTATTATCGTTGATGATGAATTAAGAGGGATTGTTGCTCAGCGAATCCGTGAAGCAGGACGTTCAGCAGCAACCTTAGATACGCTTAAAACAAATGCCAACCGATTGCTGACAGCCATCAAGAATGCCCAAGACAACTAAATAAAAATATTATAACAATACAGTTTGGGGGGAGAAAATTTTCAAAAAAAATATGCGTGAATATAAATCATTTAACGAGTTCTACCCTTATTACCTTACAGAGCATCAGAACCTTATCTCACGACGCTTGCATGTTATTGGCACGTCTCTGACAATTATTTTATTCATTACTATTATAGTGAACCAATCTTGGCGTTTGTTGATACTCTTGCCTATCTGTGGCTATGGTTTTGCTTGGGTTGGTCATTTCTTTTTTGAGAAAAACAAACCTGCAACTTTTACCTATCCACGCTGGAGTCTATTAGGTGACTTTGTGATGCTTAAAGATGTGCTCACCGGTAAGATTACCTGGTAAGCAGTAATGCAAACATTTAATGAATTTAGTCAATAACATAAAGCCACATACTAAATTTTAGATCAAAAGCCTTTTCACATTTTCAAAGGCTTTTGATAACATCGACTAACCTGTACGCACATGTCATATTACGATTACCGCTAAAACATTTCATATTGTTAATAAATATATTTATGGTTTTGCTTTAGCATTCACAAACATCTACTAAATATAATGTATAAAGTACAATCTTATAAAAACTAAAAATAATCTTCGGAGGAAGTAATGGAATTCAAAAAAATCGCTTTTAAAGGCGTTACAACTATAATGACACTAACAACACTAGCAATAGCCCAAAACGTAACCGCGCAAATGGGTGGAATGGGCGGAATGGGCGCGCCCGCAGAGCCATTACCCTTAGGTTTTTTCGTCACCAGTGTTGGACTTGGTAGTGGTGCCGACTTAGGCGGCCTAGAAGGCGCAGATGCACACTGTCAAAAATTAGCAGAAACCGTAGATGCTGGTGATCGAACATGGCGGGCATTTTTAAGTACGCAAGCTACAGACTCTGCGCCTGCCATCAATGCGATTGACCGAATCGGCGAAGGGCCTTGGGGCAACACTAAGGGAGACCCTGTTGCTACTGATATTGAGTCACTCGTTTATGACAATTCGAATCTTAATTATCAATACTCTCTAACTGAAAAAGGCGAGTCAGTAAATTCTCGAGCATTCGGCGATGACCCTAATATGCATGACATATTAACAGGTAGCAAAATCGATGGCACCGCTTACCCTGTTGGCGATAATATGACCTGCAGCAACTGGACTGACAGTAGTGCCGATGGTAAAGCAGCCGTAGGTCATTCTGACAGACATCGTGGTGCAACACCTGGTAGCTCTTGGGTTTATTCGCATTCGTCAAATGGCTGTGGCCAAGAAAACTTAGCAGGTACAGGCGGTGCAGGCTTATTTTATTGTTTCGCTGCTGACTAAGATTTTTTTCTTAGCTCTAAGGCTTAGCTTATTTTGGGTTTACCCTAAAATAAGCTAAGCCTTTTTTATTATTGAAAATATGATTTTATGATTACTGTCTACCCATATGAGAGTCTAGGTCGTGCCCAACACGGTTGGTTAGATGCTCGTCACCACTTTAGCTTTGCTGAGTACCATAATCCACAACGGATTCAATTCGGTACACTCTGAGTCATTAACGACGATATCATTGAAGCAGGTACTGGTTTCAGCACGCACCCACATCGCGATATGGAAATAATCACCTATGTTCGCGAAGGCGCCATTACTCATCGAGACAGCAACGGCAACCACGGTCGCACCTAAGCTGGCGATGTGCAAGTTATGAGCGCTGGCACTGGAATATTTCATTTCGAACATAATGAAGAAAGCATCGATACTAACCTCTTTCAAATCTGGATCACCCCTAATCAGCTCAATGTTAAACCCTGATGGGACAGTTACGAATTCCCTAAACAAACAACAAATGATCGCTTGACCTTATTAGTCTCAGGTGACGACGATGCGCCCCTTACAATACATCAAGACGTTAAAATTTTTGCTGGTAAGTTATCCCAAGACGCTAAACTAAACCACCCAATTCATAATCAAGCCTATGTACTTGTCTCTCAAGGAGAAATAAACATCGAAGGCCAACAACTTAAAAAAAGCGATGGCGCTGAGATTATCGGGCAAGATTTATTTGCTCTTGAGGCAGAGTCTGATTCGGAAATTCTAGTAATCGATGTGCCTAAGCATTAAGTGCAAATGAACTAACTGAGCATTGTGAGTTTTATGCCGGTAACTCGAAGAATATAGGTGCGGTTTTTTATATACAAAGCTTTATTGATGGTGAAATTGCAACGGATGAACGAGTAGTAAAATTGGTGCCGCTGAGTAACTAGCTATTACTCAATCATTTTAATGAAAAGAGGCTAGCTCATCGAGCTAACCTCTTTTTGGAGTCACTATCTTAAAATGATTTTTGCCAACCGATTGTCAACACAAAGTCGGTTTGAAGTTGTGGACCATCCAAGTCTTGTGATACATCATCTGCATATTCGATCGCAAGGCGATGCCCGTTATTAAAAATATAGTTTGCCCCAAGCGACAGATCTAAGCGATTACCTCCTTGTAGTTGAGTATCAGCTGTTTGAACCACCAGTGGATTTAATACATCATTAACCCCATCAATATTATCCCAGTCTTGATACTTTAAGCCTAAAGACAAACTTAGGTTTTTACTGAGATTACGGGCTAACCAAGTATTAAATTCAACACGATCGCCTAAAGTATAACCTTCATCATTAGTCCCGGTACGAATGGTTGCAATACCTTGCGCACCCCAACTCCATGCATGATCACCCGAATGCCCGTTGTAAGTAATACCCGGAATAAAGTCGTAGGTGCCAGACCCTATTTGCATTGGATAAGGTAAAAAAGCATCTTGCATAGCCGGAGTATCATCACGTTCATCAGTCGAGCCTGTCGGCAAACTCACTTTAATATTGGCGTGAAATCTGTGAAAATGATTATCAAATAACCCGACTAGCGCACCCACTTTGGTATCACCCAAACCTGAAGATTTTGTGACAAAAGACCCACCCGCTCGCGTGATGTGCGACATTTCTTTATCTACGTAACTAACCATAGCGACGAGAGTTACTCGACTACTTAGACCATACATTCCACCAATCATGTGCATATCCATCGACATTTCGGTTGGTGCAACGATAAACTGACCTGGGTTATCAGCGGTGCCAACAATATCACTTGCTGAAATGCTATCAGAGCCAATTAAGCTTCCGTTCATATCCATATACATATTTCGATAAGATAACATCCATTCACCTTTATCATGTAAATGGTCTCCCATTACCGAAATTGGTGCATGTGATGAAGCACTGGATAATTCTGTATCAGCGGAACTGATTATTGGCAGAGTTGTGGTTACAAAACCAGCAAGTAAAAAAACATTTTTCATTATAAATTCCTGTATAAAACATACAAACATCGCCATACCATTATTATGGCTAGGCATAAATTAAGAGCTGGTTATAAACAACCAGAACAAATTCAATAAATGGAAATCTAAATGAAAAAAGGTGGGGCGCGTGGAGGTCGATTAACAAAAAAATGATTGTTAGATACTAGGTAGTCAGCACTTGTTAAGAATATATACTCAGTTGCCGCTAACTCTAGATAAATATAAACTGAAACCGCTTGCTCAAGGTCATCATCTGAGCTCAAACAATAGACGCAATGTTCGCTACCTAGGTTTTCGCCTGTCAATTTAAGTTCTTGTGCTGTTTCCAGAGTAACCCACTGATAGCCTTGCGAGGTACACAATAAAACACGAGTCTGAGACCCCATTGCACTTGCTAAAGCCGGAACGAACAAACTGCCCATCAAATTAATGATGAGCAGATAAGCTATCGCCTGATTTTGCATGAACTTTGACATGGGCCGCACTTTAACAAATTAAATAATTATTTCAATTAAAAACTAACCAGACAGAAAAACGCAAAGGAATATAATTAATAAGAATGATTCGCATTTATATTTACATTTGAAGAAATCATTGCTAAAATTATGAATAACAACTAACTGGTTAGAAAATATGTTTGTTTGTCTTTGTAAGTCGGTCACAGACCACCAAATTAATGACGCTGTTGATGCTGGCATTACCTCCTTCGAAGGAATACAACATCAACTTAAGGTTGCCACTGTCTGTGGTAGCTGCACTTGTGAAGTAAAACAACTGATGATGAAAAAGTTCAACACTAATCTAAGTGCTAAACAATCATTAGGACTAACACCCGATATGAATAATCAAAAAATGGCGTAATACTCACTTAACGTCATAACACTTACTCACTCTGCACCGCCCTCGTATTGACTTGAATCACCAAATCTGAAAACACTTAAATAAATAGCCAATAAAATCTATTGACTTTACATATCATATAGATGAGAATGATTCTTATTCTCATTTGAGGTTATTATGACTATTGCACAAAAATATCCATCACACTCACTCCACCCGTCTGAGTTAATTATTAAGACACAAAGGCAACAATGGGTTATCCCAAACAGTGCAATCATCATGAAAGCTTTAGTTCAAGATCAGAGAATAAAGCCAAGCGATCTTCAGTTTTCCTGCGATGGCGATTGCCAATCCTTTATAAAAACATTATTACTACTTGCACTAGAAGATGAATACAAAAACCATCAACCGTCACCATTAGCTGAATTAGCCCGTGCCTTAATACGAGCTATCAGTCATTAAGAAAATCAAATTAATCCTAAAAAATACTCTAGAGTTCGAATAAATATGATAAAAATTCAAAATAACGATACCAATCAGAGTCAGCACGAAGTCACCTTTGATGACCTAATGGCCAGCTTGTTTGTATTGGTAACGCACCATAGCCTAAATCAGTGTGACTCAACTTTGAGTGTTATTGTTGATCGTTTAGATGTGCTTTGCAAACATTCAGAAATCGAGTTGTACCCAAATCAACAAATTGTACTATCTAAAATGCGGCAATTATGGCGAACCAAACTGTTTAATGTCCAACTCAGTGAAGTAGTTCATTAAACTACCTTTCCAACTTACATCATCGATTGCAAATAATTTTGCTCTCCGACTTTATTAAATAATTCAATTTGTGTTTCCAACCAGTCGAAATGCTCCTCTTCACTCTCGAGTATTGTAGATAAAATATCACGGGTTACGAAATCAGATACTTTTTCACAGTGTTCAATCGCTGATTGATACATTGGAATCGCTTCCTCTTCTAATCTTAAATCACACTGCAACATCTCAAGCACGTTCTGCCCGATATATAATTTACCGAGATCTTGTAGATTTGGCAGACCTTCGAGCATAAGGATTCTTTCGATCAACTCATCAGCGTGCTTCATTTCGTCTATCGACTCGTGATACTCCTTTTCATTGAGTTTCTCCAAACCCCAGTTTTTATACATGCGCGCATGTAAAAAATATTGATTAATTGCTGTTAACTCAGCTCGTAATGCCGTATTTAAATGCTCTATAACACCTTCTTTTGCTTTCATTGAGATTAATCTAAGTAATTGATTATAAGAAAAATCATTATACTCTCTAAAGAGCTCAGAAGACTACATAAAATTCACGCAAACCATTGATTTTATTTAGTATTTTAATGATTATTATTTGCATTTAGTTTTTGATGAGAAAACTCCAAGGATGGAATTCATGTTCTCGCACGTCGACGTGCGGGTTAACGCAGAGATACTCGTACTTAACTGTTCACATAAGATTCAAAATAATTGGTGCTCAGAGCGGGACTTGAACCCGCACGTCTTACGACACTAACCCCTCAAGCTAGCGTGTCTACCAATTCCACCACCTGAGCATTAATTATTTTCATTACTAACTTCTAACTACAATTCTTCTCTAGTCAAACGCTTAGCGTGGTCACTTTCGGACT
>JALZWI010000287.1 GCA_023299895.1 Arenicella sp.
TAGTTTTATTATTTAATATATTATAATCAGCATTTGTCAATTTACCATAGCCGCAACCCATTTGATTAGCCTGCTCATACGTTATGATTGAGAGGTATTGATCAGAATAGTATTTTTTACGTCTATTTTTTGTGGCTTCAACCTGCGTTAAAAATCGTAGTGCACACCAATCCATGGTGTGCGCATACTGCCAGCTAGCTACTAGAATCGGGCCGATCTAGCTGTATTGAGAGGCACGTAATAGTACTTATTCTGTGGTGCTAAATACACGCGTGAACTGTCGCTCAGAAATCTTCCAACCTTCACTGGTTAACACGTATTTATCAATATATTTACCGATAACATTTGGGCCGTTTACTGGAAATATTTCGCCTTCCTCGAGGGGTTGCTCCGGCGTTACTGAGTAAACAGCCGCGTAATGAACGCCTGTTGCGTTATTTGCATCAATAATATCAACATGACTGGACGACATCATGTGCATAGACAAGCCTGTTGTTTCATGCTCTTCGATACGCTTTGCTATTGCCTCACGACCTTGGTATACCTCACCACGAAACATAAATTTACCATCTTCAGCAAACACATTGGCATGACCTTCTGGCTGTAAAATATCTCGATAATACCCGTAGTCATCGACCAATTGTTTTATTTCAGATTTAATTTCCTGAGCTTGTTGATGAGTAAGCTCGGCAGCGAAACTGGTATTAACACTAATTAAAATTAGACTTATTACCGTAAGCATATTTATTATTTGTTGTTTGATTTTCATACTTTATCCTCTGAATGGGTATTATTATTAGATATAAATAATAGCTGAATACAATCCGAAACAGCACATCTTTGCTTTAGCTATTAATTATTATTGTTATTCTACCGAACGGTCATCACATTTGTAAGGCTCATAAGGGTAATCAGCTAAATAAACAATTTGCTCACCAGTTATTACTTCACCCTCTTGCCAATAATCTAGGTCATACGCTGTATATGACCTAACTAAACCCATTTCGTCATTTAATGAGAAGCGCTCAACAGTTCGATAACTAGTGCTGTGTACATTGCCACGATAGGCGCCTTCAGTAAAACCAACAGTATCAACAACCAGCACGCTATCTTCCCACTTACCAATAGAATGACCAGCCCAGGAAGGCACAATGTTCTCAGGATGTTCGGGCTTATTCATATGAATGGTGCGAACGGTATCCATAAAACCATACATCAAAACAATTTTATCCTCTTCTTGGACAATACGATTAGATGGCTGGTCGAATATCCAGTCTAAGAAAAAATCTCTAGGCGTGCAATCTAAACGACCTGTAACATTATCATCTTCCGATGTCGTTAATCTCTGTAATGCGCGTTGACCTTCTTCGGTAAATTGCACTGCTGCACCACGGCCACCGCCCATTGCCATCCCCATTGCATCAGGACCACTAATCGCACCAACAAGACGCTGCGTCGCAGCCCAATCACCACCAATGTAGGAATCACCCCAACTGGTTAATTTGGCTCTTTCTTTTTCAGGTTCAAGCTGATTTTCTTCAATTTGAGCATAACGCTCAATTGGAGGACCACCATTAAATGAAATAGTTTCAACATAGCAACCCAGTGGGTCCGCGCGCGCGGCAACACCAACGATATCAACGTCGATGCCATTGGCAAACATTTCTTTGGTCCAACCAGAACGTCTCATCACTGAAGAAGCTCGAAGTTCGCAGTTCCAAGTTTCTGTTTGCCCATCATCACTAGTCACATCCACATAAACATAAGCATGCGGATTAACAAATGCAACATCTGATATAACGCCTTTTACTTGGATTATTTTGCTGGCATCAAATTGGCCAGCTGTGCCGTGATGTGCATAAGTCAATAAAGGCATTAATGCGAATGCCACAAGAGTGATTATCGATTTTTTCATTTCTTTAGATCTCTTAATATTAATTATTTACCAAAACTGCCAGCAAGATAGTTCTTTAATGTTTTTCGCTTTCTTCGACACTGCCACTTACAGTTTCTTGAGTTACCCTGCCAATTTAACTATCTATCCATTTTTTCAACATTAAAATATATATAGGCAAGTGGCTTTACTAATTTCAACTCTGTTATAGTACCAGACAAATCAACTTTTTTATCTTACCAAAATGTGGGTTCGACGAATGGTGAGCATGAATAATGTGAACAGATTTTTTATTTAAAAATATTGGGTTACTAACAAAAAATAATATAATAATATTGGGAGACAATAATGATACGAATTTTACTTATGTCAGGCATATTTGCATTGACAATTAATACCGCATCGGCACAAATGGGCGGAATGGGCGCGGCGACACCAACTCCAGAAGTTGATGGTGAAACTTGGATATGGGAGATACCTGAAAAATGGTACCCATTCAGTAAATCATCAGAGCTCAAGAATGATGTTTTTATTTTCCCTACCGGCCAAAAACCGGAAAAATGGAAACAAATGATTCAATTCGAAGAGTTCACGTCTACTTTAGGGGTCACTCAAGCAAGTCAAGTCTATGACTTAAAAACAAAAAATCTAAAGGACTGCACGCTCGAAACAATTCGAGAGAACGACGAAAAAGGCTATTCTACGATCCAATGGTCTGAAAGCTGCCCGGTCGACGATGAGATATCTGTAACGCTAAGAAAAGCCACAGTAGGCAACGATAGGTTATATCTAGCGAGTAAAGTTTGGAAATCTGAACCAAAAGAAAGCGAAATGGAAAAGTGGCTAGCTTTCCTTGGCCAAACCTATGTATGCGATGGCACTCAGGAGCATGATTGCACACCACAACGAGCACGTGGTGGTGGTGGTGGAAGATAGTCATTCCTACTCAAATATCAAAAAAGGTGGTTGTTTATTAGTATAAACAACCACCTTTTTTGCATGGACTTATAAACTCTGACTAGTTCGTAATCATGCCTATCTTAGATAGATAATAATAAAAAAATACGATTTTTTGATATCTGATTACCTTCAACTATTAATCTTTGGCGCGACGTGATTGACTTGAATTTCTGAGTTGCCGACCATCACTCCTCCATTGTTCTACCTGCTGGATTACTTCAAAGCAGTAATAGTTCACATTTAAATCATGGTTGCGCAAACCATGCAACCCTTTGCAAAATATGTTCCGTCTTAAAACCAATGTCGACCGGTTTTATAGATCAAAATCCTAAATCATAACTGTGTCACAAGGTCCCTATATCTAACATTTGAGCTCTTTAATTTTTCAAATCTTTTGCCAGTGCCTACTGAGTTTGCCTCTAGGTAGTCAATAACCTGATCTATTTGAGTCGCATAGCCTGTCATTGAGCCTATTTCTTGTGCATTCATAGACGAATAGCCATCAAGAACGTCCTCCACTTCATTTGTAGCTAGATAACTGAGCTGCGCAGCTGTTTCAGCCATTTTCGCGATATCCTCGGCAATTAGTGCAGCTCTTAAACGCATTGAATAAAGGTCCACGTCTGAAGAAAAAACGATCGCGCTATCAATTAGGCTAATCGCTTCGTTTGCCATTTTTGGCTGCAGTCCTGGTGTTGTGACTTTATTGCGCCAATCAACACGTAACTTAACACTCATTTGATACCAAAGATCTGATGGCAGCACAGTTGCCAACTGTGCATCAAGGTTAGCAACCTCATTAAAGTCATTATTAGTGGAGGCTAACCGAGCCTTATAGGTTGCCTCTGCGCTTCCTGTTAATAATGCAAACTGTTGCTCAACATAATCAGGAACTGTTGTTCCATTTTTTAAATTAGTAAACCATTGCTCTAATAAAATATATCGAGCCTGTTGATTGTCTGGATCAGCCACCAGAGACTGCAATAAATTTTTCTGAGATTCTTGCGTATAACCCTGAGCATGCTGCTTTAACCCAATCATAGCCAATGATTGCGGGTTGCCAATATCAGTCAAATTATCAGCGATATCGGTCACACGTTGAGTTAGATTCATATTCTCTAGGCGTTTAGACATGTACATAAAATTCAATCGGTCTGTGAAATTCGTGCGTATTTCACTTTCTTCTTGAATTAAAGGATCATAGCCAGAAATTGCTTTAGCCAAACGCGTTCCAGATAAGGTTTCATTACGATCCATCGCACGTGCTGACCGAGTTGCCATAATATTATCATTATCAGTAATAATTTGAGCATCACCGGCAAAGGCTTCAACATTCGGCTGATCCATAGCCAAAGCTACAACTAAGTCCTCAACAGAGCCAACGCCTTTCTCTAAATAACCTAAGGCATCATCACTTAACGGTCGGCCAGTAGCAAACATGTCTTGTTCTACGTTAAACGGCTGATCCGATCCAAGAAAAAACAACACCTCTTGAGTCCACTGATAAACTATCACATTTGGAAACACATCCAGCATGGTGGCGCATAAACTACGTAATAAATCCTCATTAACAAATTGCGAGTTCATCCATTGTAAGTAAACACCATCATCGGTCAGATGTTCGTGGGCAAGAGACATAAACTCGCGAGTATATAGGTGTGATGCGCCTGCCGTCCAAGGGTGTGATGGCTGAGAAACGATTGCGTCATAGCGCTTATTGGTTAACGTTAATGCACTGCGTGCATCATTAATAATGATATTCACACGCGGATCATCGAGAGGATCTTTACTTCGATCGTCACCAATCGACTGATTGGCTTTTAAGACTTGTGGCTCTAACTCAATCACATCAACAGATTTCACCGACTCTGGCACGCCCTCTACGGCAATACCTCCGCCTAAACCAACAATCAACATATCTTCTATATCTGGCCGCGCTAACACTGGCATGGTCGATAACATACGTTGATTATGCGGAATTGGTGGCGAACCTTTAAGATGCGCAGATGCTTCTGGCAAACCATTGGTGCGCAAATTGAGATATCCACCGTCCTCAATAATAACAACAGTTGCAGAACGCCCAACTTCATAATAGCGAATATCACCAGTAAATAAAGGATAGACCGTTGATGATCGTAAGACGTCTTCTGGCATCTTTGGTTGATACCAAATGAATATACCAATTACGAGTAAACCTGTAACAAGTACCCACGGATAAGACGGTTGATATTTTGTCGGAGTAACATGTTTGGATGATTTCTTAATAAGCACAGCAGCTGCAAACGCCAATAAGACATTAATCAACACCGCTAACTTTATCGCGCCTTCGTATTTAAGAATTGGAATTAAGAAGAATGCCGCGACCGCTGCACCAACAATTGCACCCACTGTATTCCATGCATAGACACGCGCTGAAGATGAGCTTGCGTCCGCTTTATCAAGCGCAAGAATTCGAACCGCAAGCGGAAATGTTGCGCCAATAAATATAGTCGCGGGCAACAAGATCAATATAGCTAGCAGTACATTACCCTGCAGACCACCTTGATCAGGCAATAATGATGGTAATAATTGATAAATTAAAATCGAAGTAAAAGCGATGCCACATTGCACAACAATAAATAACCACGTTGCCTGCCGTCGTGTTTTAGCAAAGCGTGATGCCACTGCACTGCCGATAGCAATACCACTTAAAAAACCAGCTAACATGGTTGAAAATGCCGTAATACTACCGCCTAAAACATGACCTAATAATCTCGTCCACAGAACCTCATAGATAAATGAATTAGCGCCTGAGAGTAACATGATTGGCAAAATCCAAAGGCGACGCAATGGTCTCGATTGTTTGTCATCAATTATTTCATCGTCACTTAACTGGGTATTTTTTGACAGTGCTGTATGGTCAATTGATTTAGCGATCCATGCAGCGATGAAAAAGACTAAAAGGTTGATCGCTGCACCAACATAAACGGTGCCATTCAAACCCAGCAAAGGTAATAAAACAAAACCTGCAACGACCGTGCCGCCAATCGCGCCGAATGTATTCGTGGCGTACAACAAACCTACTCGCGAACCTATCTGTTCTTTTGATTGCACCACATATTTGGTTAGCAACGGTAGTGTTGCTCCCATAAAAGTAGTTGGAATCGCAAGTACAATAAAAGCCATTACAAAATAGAAAAAAGACTGACCTAAGCCACTTGCATCAACAGGCTCAGGCTGGTCACCGAATGCGCTGATATAGAGTAGACTGGCAAGCTTTAGCAATAATGGTACCGCTAAGGCGGCTAACGCAATACCCCCTTCAAGTACACCGTAAAATAATACCGGTCGAGTGACGCGATCGGTCAAGCGAGCTGCAATGCTTGCTCCTAAAGCCAAACCGCCCATATAAGCAGAAAGTACCGCAGCCACGGCCAACTCGGAGGTGCCAAAAACAAGTGAAAACTGGCGCATCCAAGCGGTCTGATACAACAAGGCTGCAAAGCCAGATAAAATAAAACATGCAACTACGCCGAATAAAATAAAAGGTTGAGATTGTACTGAGTTTTGATTAGTTTGGTTCATTGGTTGTGACAGCTTGCGGCTTTTCTATTATTAGTATTTACGCCAGACTATGCATCTTTCTAGGCAAAGTAAGAGGGCATGCGAGCTTTGTAGAGCCTACAAAGCAGTATGTAACAAGTTTATTTAGTGTTTGACGACTACTGGACTGATGGTAACGGCTCAGCTGCGGCTTGCGCCTTTCTTGCTTGTGCTAGGTTATAAGTAATATAAAATTCAGTGTGAAGTGACTTTATCAAAAATCTATTCATCATTTTTATTTTTCCTTTG
>JALZWI010000288.1 GCA_023299895.1 Arenicella sp.
GCAATACGGACATTCAACATAATAATGCCCTTCTCTTCCGGATAATTCGCCATTGAATAGGCACGAACGACTGTTTCATCGACGGCAGATTCGTATTGCCAAATATTAAAGTGATCCCAATCCGGTTTATATTGGTCTTCGATCACAAAGTTTTTGTAGTCAATTTTGTGTGGTGGGCATTCAATTTGAATATATCCGCCGGCACGAAAATCAACGTTCTCGCCTTCAGGAAGCTCAAGTACTAATTCCTTAATGAAAGTCGCAACATTATCATTTGAGCGTACTTTACAACGCCATTGCTTAACACCGAAAACTTCTTCAGGCACTTCGATTTGCATGTCTTGTTTAACCGTAACCTGACAGGACAAACGGTCACCGCATTTTGCTTCACGTTTGGTGATGTGCGTTTCTTCAGTTGGTAGAATTGAACCACCACCTTCAAATATTTTGACCTTACATTGAGCGCATGTGCCACCGCCACCACAAGCTGACGAAACGAATAACTGATTATCGGCCAAAGCACCTAGTAATTTGCCTCCAACAGGTACTTGAATTTTTTTCTCACCATTAATGGTAATGTCAACATTACCACTGGCGACAAGCCGACTTTTAGCAATAAGAATCACTGCTACAAGCATTAATACGATGAGGGTAAAAAATCCAACCCCAAGACCGATTTCTAACATGTTTCTACCTTAAGTTGTTAGGTGTTAAATAAAATGTGTTAGGTGTAAATTTATTTTGATCGAACACAACCAAGCTACAGCTGAATACCTGAAAAGGCTAAAAAGCCAAGAGCCATCAAGCCAACTGTAATAAACGTGACACCGAGGCCTTGTAAGCCATCAGGCACATCACTGTATTTTAGTTTTTCTCGAATACCGGCTAGTGCCGTAATCGCCAACATCCAACCAATTCCACTGCTCGCACCATAAACCACACTTTCAGTAAAATTATAGTCACGTTGCTCCATGAACAAAGTGGCACCGAGAATTGCGCAATTAACCGTAATCAATGGCAGAAATATACCAAGTGCGTTGTATAAAACAGGCACAAAACGATCTAAAAACATTTCCATGATTTGCACCAGTGCCGCAATAACACCAATATAACTGATCAAACCAAGAAAACTCAGATCAACATCAGGCATTCCCGCCCAAGCGAGGGCGCCCTCACGTAACACGTGTTGGTACAACAAATTGTTAATCGGCACAGTAATGGTAAGTACAACAAATACCGCAAAACCAAGACCAATAGCTGTTTGAATTTTTTTAGATACGGCTAAAAACGTACACATCCCTAAGAAAAAAGATAATGCTAAGTTTTCAATAAAAACCGACTTAACGGCCAAGCTTACTAAATCCATTAGTGTGCTCCTCCGTGGGCCGATGCGGGATTATGAGCATCTTGCATTTCAAAATCAGGTTCTTCAACCTGCTCTGGGTTTAAGGCTCGAATTGCCCAAATTATTAGGCCAATGATAATGAATGCGCTTGGTGCTAACAGCATCAAACCATTTGGCTGATACCAACCACCTTCACTGACTATTGGCAGAATTTGATAACCAAGCAATGAACCAGACCCAAACAATTCGCGTACTATAGCGACCAAAATTAAAATCAAACTGTAACCCAAACCGTTACCCAGACCATCTAGAAATGACTCCCAAGGCGGATTTTTCATTGCAAAGGCTTCTGCACGGCCCATTACAATACAGTTAGTAATAATTAGGCCGACAAATACCGCTAATTTTTTACTGGTATCGTAGGCATATGCCTCTAAGATTTGATCAACCACAATAACCAAAGAAGCAATGATTGTCATTTGTACAATGATTCGAATGCTCGAAGGGATGTGGTTGCGTATCAAACTGATAGACAGATTAGAAAATGCCGTTACACTGGTTAGTGCAACACACATAATCAATGCCACAGATAACTGGGTTGTCACCGCTAATGCAGAACAAATACCAAGTATTTGTAATGCAATTGGGTTATTTTTTACCAGTGGCTCTAAAATCGTTTTTTTAGCTTCGCTTGCCATGCTTCGATCTCGATTAATTTAAGTTAGTAGTAACAGCGACCTGACTAGTCTCTGTTGCGGATTTAGTTTGGACGCTGCCCTGTGTGCTTTTATAACGTTTAAGATAAGGACCAAAACCATCTTGCCCCATCCAAAATTTCACTAAATTAGTCACTCCATTACTGGTTAATGTCGCACCAGCTAAACCATCTATTTTGTATTCCGGTTCCGGCGTATTAGGGCCGACCGTGCCCTTGATTAATGTCAACTCATAATCACCTTGCGGATCGTCAAGTTTTTTGCCATTCCAACTAGCTTTCCATTTTGGATTATCAACTTCGCCACCAAGCCCTGGTGTTTCTTTATGATCATAAAAGGTGATACTGCTAACAGTGTTGGCATCAGCTTCCAGTGCAATAAAACCATAGAGCGTTGACCAGAGACCATAACCTTTAATTGGGAGTACTATTTTACTGACCGCACCGCCATCGCGAACCAAATAAACATTCGCATAGTTAGCGCGAGTTACAATTGAGGCAATATCTTGCTCTTTCGTCAATCTAATGCTCGTTGCAGGATCTTTAGATGCACGAAGTTGATCAAACGACTCGACATCAACTGCGTCAGTATATTCGCCTGTTTCAATATCGATAACCTTAGTCTCTATTTGTTCGAACAGTTCATCAACAGTCTTTGAACTATCGGCAATGCCGGCAACCGTTAATATATTATTTTTTTTATCAAGCAGTTGATTGGCTACTTGAGTTGGCTTTAATAGTACCGCTGCACTAGACACGATAATAGAGCAAACCAAACATAGCAATATAGCAACGGCAATGGTTTTAAACATATTGTCGTTGGGCAGATTTAAAAAACCGGCTTGTTTAGAGTTTAACTGTCTAGAATTAAGCATAACGACGTGCCCTCCTGCGAATATTTGCTTGCACCACGAACCAATCAATCAATGGCGCGAACAGGTTAGCAAATAGTATTGCCAACATAATGCCTTCTGGAAAGGCTGGATTAACCACACGAATCAGTACTGTCATCACACCGATTAAGATACCGTACCAGAGTCGGCCAGTATCCGTCATAGATGCACTGACGGGATCGGTTGCCATATAAACTAAGCCGAATGCTAAGCCGCCAATGACCAAATGCCACATCGGTGTTAATGAAAACATTGGGTTAGTATCACTACCGACTAGGTTAAATAATAAGCTTGTACCAATAACGCCTAGCAAGACACCTAACATAATGCGCCAAGAGGCAATTTTAGTAAGCAGTAAGAAAGCCGCTCCTATACCAATCGCAATTAATGACGTCTCACCTATTGAACCAGCAATATTGCCGCTTAACGACTGTTGAATCGTGAAACCCGCTTGTTCCAAGCCTTGCACACCAGCTGATGCGGCAACACTCAATGCGGTAGCGCCTGTATAACCGTCGACCGCTGTCCAAACTGCATCACCAGACAATTGCGCTGGATAAGCAAAATACAAAAATGCACGGCCTGTCAACGCAGGGTTTAAAAAGTTCTTACCCGTGCCGCCAAACACTTCTTTACCAATAACAATACCAAAACTGATGCCTAATGCGGCCTGCCAAAGAGGAAGGCTTGCTGGCACAATCAAGCTAAAAAGAATCGAGGTGACAAAGAAACCTTCATTAATTTCATGACCACGAACAGATGCAAACAAAACTTCCCAAAACCCACCAACGATAAACACCATGGCATATATAGGCATCCAATACCAAAACCCATGAAAAAAGTTATCGTAGAATGAACTAGGATCAACACCCACTCCAAACATGGTTAGAACATCACCACGCCAACCAACAACTTCAGTTATGCCCATCGAAGCCATCACATTATTGGCTTGTAAACCAACGTTGTAACACCCAAATGCAACTGCTGGCATCGCGGCTAACCAGACATAAATCATCACCCGCTTTAGGTCGATACCATCGCGAACATGATTGGTGCCTGTGTTTACATCACCAGGCGCATAAAAAATAGTATCGACTGCTTCATATAAAGCATAAAACTTTTGATATTTACCACCCGCGGTAACATGCGGATGAATATTGTCGAGAGTACGACGTAAAAAAGACATTATCCTTCCCTCTCAATTTGCGTAAGTGTCGCTCTGAGCACAGGCCCAAAGTCATGTTTACCTGGGTCAACAAAAGAAAAAAGCGCCATATCTTCTTCAACCAACTCTAAACAGCCTAATTCCTGAGCAGAATCTGTATCCTTTACCAAAATAGCTTTCAATAGTGGTGTCGGCAAGATATCTAAAGGCATTACTTTCTCATAGACACCAATTGGCACAACTGCACGAGGACTACCATTTTGTGAAGATGTAATATTGAACGCTTTTGGTCTAAACACACTTGATAAAAAGATATTCAAGGCTGAAAACTTAGTCGATCCAGGTGCTATCCACCCCATAAACTCACGATCATCGTTCTCTTCAATAACCGAAACTTGTGTATCGTAACGTCCTAGGTAATCTGATTCTCCTTGAGCATTATGACCATTCAATACAGAACCGCTGATAACTCTTGTTTTTCCTCCTAGGGCACGTCCTGCAATTAGCTCGCTTACTTTTGCGCCTACACGAGTACTAAATACTCTTGGTGAATTAACATATGGGCCTGCAACAGCAACATAGCAGTTAGCATCTAAGCGACCATTCAAAAACAACCTACCAATAGCAATAACATCCTGATAGCCAATACCCCAAACTAATTTATTTGCATTGACTGGGTCAATACAATGAACATGCGTGCTTGTTAAACCGGCAGGATGTGGCCCGGAAAATGTCGCTCTTTTTACATTGCTTATACTTAAATCCGGAAGTTTTGCATCCTCAGCCTGACAAACATACACGGGTATATCGAATTTAGCCAAAATTGATGCGCCCATTGCAAAATCACTGACGTGCTCATTAATGACTAATTGAGGGTCCAACGCCAGTGGGTTAGTATCCATCGCGTTAATGAAAATTGAGTTCGCTACAGAATCAGGTGAAGGAACTTTACCATAGGGACGAGTACGAAACGCTGTCCATAAACCAGATTTCAATAAGGTACTACGAATTTTTTCGGCTGTCAATTCCGCGACATCATCAAAACTGTCAAACTCTTCAGTCGCATCACCTTCTACATTAATCACGACCGAGACCAGCACACGTTTTGCCCCGCGGTTAATAGCAGCAACAATGCCAGAAGCCGGTGATGTCACAATCACTCCTGGATTTTTTTTGTCTTCGAATAAAGGTGTTCCCTGTTTTACAGTATCACCTTCTTTTACTAACATGGTTGGTTTTAAACCAATATAGTCTGAGCCTAGAACCGCGACAGACGACGCTGAGACAGCTGCCTCGATTCTCTGATCTGGCTGGCCGCGCAAGGGAATCTTCAACCCTTTTTTAAGTTTAAAATGCAATGAACGCCTCTCACTTTTCAGGATATTCTATATAGTCATTCAATTAGCTAAATATTACTTAAAATAAGTTTAAAACCTTCTAAATAATAACCTAAAACTAAGTATTTTCTAGCTAATACGGATGGGGCGTCATTATACAACTTTGCCTATAGTGGGCAAGGAATACTTACCAACAAAAGCAATTTCATTTATTCAACTAAGATTCTTACTGACTATAAATTGCCAATTTCAATTGCTGATGGTCATATTTCTTGTTTATGCTAAGCTCAAACACTAACAATGGCAGCATATATGTCTGCCTGTAATAGCATACAAGTAAGCTCGAAAATCAGGAGACAGACATGAACTTCGAAAAAGTGGTATTCGCATTTTTTATCATTTTGGCACTTTCTTTAAATTTCGGTTTTTTTATAGGTGAGTTCTCCGATCCAGCACATCACCATCACTATGAACTTTTTGCTGCATTAGTCGCCAGCTTGATTTGTACTATTATGAAATTTGGTGACCGCACCCGCTTTGGCTCTACGGTTTTAGCCGCAAGCCTAGTCGCCGATTTACATTTAATTGCTGCGGTTATCGTCTGGGGTGCTGCCAGCCAAGGCGGCATAGAAATTTCCAGCTCAACCATTGCCAGCATAGTTTCTTTATCGGGCGGCGCATTGGTAGCGAATACTTTATCAGTAATATTGCTGATCATTGAGACAGGACAAATTCGCAAATAAGTAGCCTATCAGCAACCACTAATCCCTTAGAACACCTCAATGTCTGATATCTTTTTTCTGGTACTGCGTAAATTGCGCACCCCATTGATTGTGCTGGTTAGCGTATACGCTATCGCGACTTTGGGCATGACCTTGATTCCTGGTGTCGACGATCAAGGTCAAGTCTGGTACATGAGTTTTTTTCATGCCTTTTATTTTGT
>JALZWI010000289.1 GCA_023299895.1 Arenicella sp.
ATATTGAAATAGAAATTCCTGAAGTTCGCAAAGGAGAGTGGGAGCCGCAGGAAATGCCATTGGAAATTGTTCATGAAGATGAGGCAATGATGGTTATTAACAAGCCTGCAGGTTTGGTAGTTCATCCTGGAGCAGGCAACCCTGATCAGACCTTATTAAATGGTTTATTGCATTATTTGCCTGAACTGCGTGCATTGCCTCGTGCTGGGATTGTGCATAGGCTTGATAAAGACACTTCCGGTTTGATGGTGGTTGCTAAAATAGAATTGGCGCGACTTGGGTTGATAGATCAATTGGTCGATCACAGCTTACACCGCGAGTATTTGTCGCTGATCCACGGACGTGTAATTTCTGGTGGCACGGTAGATGAAGCTATCGCACGTGATAAAAAAGACCGACGTAAAATGGCCATTAATATGATGGGTAAACATGCCGTAACACATTATCGTGTCGACCAACGTTTCAGAAACCATACTTTACTCAGAGTACAACTAGAGACGGGGCGAACGCATCAAATACGAGTCCATATGAATCATCTTGGCTTTCCTTTGGTTGGTGACCCTGTTTATGGACGCAGATTAGCAATCCCTAGTGATTGTGCTCCGACGCTAGAGGCACAATTACGTCAATTTAGGCGGCAAGCTTTGCACGCCACCAAGATAGAATATTTGCATCCAGTTCTTGGAGAGTTACAAAGCTGGGAAAGGCAGGTGCCTCAAGATATGCAAGATTTGATTGATGCCTGTGAGACTGATGATCACTAAAGATGAGCGACATTAAGTTTTTACAACCAAACTGGTCTGTTCCTAGCTGCGTAAAAGCTCTAGTTAGTACACGTTTAGGCGGGGTAAGTAAGGCGCCATACGAGTCACTCAATGTAGGGAGACATGTTAATGATCGAGAAAAGGATGTACTCACCAATAGGCATAAATTAATCGAAGCGGCATCTTTACCGAGTGAGCCAATTTGGTTAAACCAAATACATAGTACTGAAATTATAGAATTAGAGTCGGTTGTACCAAACCAAACCCCAACTTGCGATGGCGTGATCACGTCATTAAAAAAAATCGTTTGCGCCGTGATGACAGCCGACTGTTTACCGTTGTTTTTATGTGATCAAGCGGGCACTCAAGTTGCGCTTTTGCATGCAGGGTGGCGCGGGTTGGCGGATGGAATTATTGAGAAAGGTATAGCGTTATTCAATGAATCCCCACAAAACATTATTGCTTGGGCTGGGCCTTGTATTAGTGTTGATTGCTTTGAAATAGGCGCTGAGGTTCGCGAACAATTAGGCGGACCAGATTCTGCGTATAGAGCATCCAGCAGTAGTGATAAATATTATGCGAACTTGTATCAGTTAACAGGCGAGCGTCTGGCTCAGCTTGGTGTAACTAATTATAGCTATAGTGAATATTGCAGTTTTAAAAATGAAGCGCTTTTTTTCTCTCATCGGCGAGACCAAATGACTGGACGAATGGTGTCTTTGATATGGATAGAATGAAAGTGTAGTGATTGATTATTTTCTAATAGTTTAACCTTGCCTCTATTTTTTAATAAGAATAAGATAAATTATAAGCAATTATATGCAGGGGGAGATGTTCTAATAGGCAAAGAAGTAATTTATTAGAGCTTATTCTAATGTTTTATTAGGGGGAGTTACCAAATAATGGTGAAAAAAATAATAAGTCTTGGAGACCTAGAGATGGAGATATTGCCGCCCAAGGTAATTATGCTTCTAGCGAAGTATTCTTACAGATTGAGATAACAAAACGGTATGGTGCTCAAGTTATCATCAGTGACAATTTTAAAAGAACTATAACAAATTGAGGGATTAGTATTTTCAAAGTAACGATTATTATGAGAAAAAATAATGCACAAAAAAAAGGAGGACGTAAGAAGTCTTCCAAGAATGTCATTAAACTAATTCGTAAATCTAATGAGTTAGTAGAAGCTAGATACAAATTTGATATCTGGGAGACTAGAGTATTTACCAAAATGCTCACTATGGTCCAACGTCATGATAGTGACTTTCAAGAATACCGAATTTACCTCAAAGAAATAGTCAAGGATTTTCAGATTGAGAATAACAAAGATGCCTACGACCGCTTGCGGGCTGGAGGGTATAAGCTAATGAGTAAAATCATTAAAACCATTCGAGACACAGATGAAGGCTTGATGGAGCTAGCGACCCCTATTGTAGTAGGTGTACAAAACCCAGTGGATACCAAAAGTGAGGGAGCTAAGTTTATAGATGTTTCTTTTCACCCTGAAATGAAACCGTTTTTATTATCGCTTAAATCGAAGTTTACGATTTATGATGTGCGAAATATCTTGAAGTTACCAAGTTCTTATTCCATCCGTATCTATGAATTACTCAAGCAGTATGAAAAAATTGGTAGACGAAAATTTGAGTTACAAGAATTAAAAGAGATTATAGGGGTGATTGAGGAAGTAGATAATAATGGAAATGCATATGTATTAGGGAAACACTATTTTGAAAAGCGTAAAGATTCAAGAAGGGATGCACCTAACTATGAATTTGTTTTGGAGACCTATACTGAAATAGGGGAACAAAAAGATAAGTACCAACTTAATAGTAAAGAAAAATTCATTTCAAATCTCACTTTCGAAGTTAATAGTAAGGAACAAATAATATGCACTGGTTTTTATTCTGATGTGAAACCTAGAGGAGGGATTTCTGATAGTCGTAACACAAAAGGGACAATAAGAGGGATTGTCTTTTTTAGCATTGATAATGTTAATAAGATAATAGCGGAAAAGACTTATTCTGAGTTTGATTTAGGGTTTATAGCGCTCAATGAATCAGAGAAACAGAAAAGATCAATAGAGCGTAGAGCTACAGATGGAAACGATAACAATGACCCTGGATTATTTTCATATGATTTTAGAGATGTTATTTTGAGATCTGATGGGGGAGCAGTTGTGATAGCGGAGCAGTACTTTGCTTATGACCGATTCAATGATCCATTCTTTAATGGGGGATTGAATAGAGGTTTTAGCAATAATGGCTTTAGACAAGATTCTACGCATGTTTTCAGTGATATCATTGTTGTAAATATTGATCCTGATGGTAGCATTCGATGGGCTAATGCTGTACCTAAATATCAATCATCATTTAACTATGATACCTACCGGTTTCTTTCATTTGGTAGCGCGAATTACAGAGATGAAATATACATGCTTTTTAACGAGAGAGTTGATCTTTTTGAATCAGACGCTGGAGGAGGTGGCTTATTGAAGTCCAGAGCAAGCAATTATGGACTAGCTATGGCTACTATAGATAAAAGCGGCGAGTTAGACATAAAACTACTCGCTCCTAATAGGGAAATGGGCGTACAAGTCTTACCGACTTTGATCAAGCAAATTGGTAAGAAAGAGTTGTTATTCTATGGAGAAGGTGGAGATATGTTTAGATTAGGCAAAGTGGAGCTAAACTAAGGCGCTGTTTATCATTGCTTTATTTATAGATTAATATATTATATGTATAATTGAAATTTTTAGTTATCTTTACTCTAGCGTATAGAAAAAGATAGAACATAAACCATTGGAATTAACAAATACGAAGGCTACCATTAGCCGTCTTGCTATTTTTGCCTCAGGTCGAGGTAGTAATGCGGAAAAAATAATTAGTTTTTTTGAAAATGACCCGACTGTTGAAATCGGTCTTATTCTATCCAATCGAAAGGATTCGCAAGTCCTTAATTTAGCACAAAAGTGCAACATTCCTCAACTGGTTACATCAAAAGATGAGTTTTATCATTCCGATAAAATTGCCAAAAACCTAGTAGAATATAAAATTGACTTAATTGTCTTAGCTGGATTTCTATGGCTAATACCAAAATATCTGGTAGATGCTTTTCCTGACAAGATAGTCAATATTCATCCCGCTTTACTTCCTAAATATGGAGGAAAAGGAATGTATGGTATGAATGTGCACAAAGCGGTGCATAAAGCAGGTGAAACTGAAACCGGAATAACTATTCATTACGTAAATGATAGATATGATGAAGGTGCAGTAATTTTTCAAGCTGCTTGTAGAATTGATAAGACAGATACGCCAGAGCAAATTGCAGCAAAGGTATTGGCATTAGAACATCAATACTTACCGCAAGTAGTGCGAGAACTGGTTTCTAATTAGAGATTAAATAAAATTTACAAATGGATAGGTTACTCTTAATTTTTATCGGGTTATCTTTTTGCTTTCTTTCTTTCGCGCAGAATACCGAGACTATTTCTTGGAAGGTCTACAAGAAAAAAGCAGAAGACTTGATTGAGCTACGACAATACGCAAAGGCCGCTTCAGCATATGAGCAAGCCTATGCATTGAAGCCTCAAAGAGGAGATTTGATGATAAATGCAGCAGAGAACTATGCATTAGAAAGAGACTTTGCCAGTGCGGCACGTGTCTATTCGAAAATTATTGATAATCCAAAATACAAGTCAGCACAATTGAATTATGCTTATGCATTAAAGCAGAGTGATCAGTATGAAAAGGCTATGCCAGAGTTTTCTGGTTACTTAGGCTCTATCGATAAAAAGAATTCTGAAATAGAACAAATAATAAATAAGGAAATTACGGAGGATCAAAAAGGCCAAAAAAAAAGGCAAAGACCGTGTTCGTACCAACAAACTGCAGCAGCAGCACTTTTGACGGCACAAGAAACCTAGCCACTGTTGTTGAGCTGTTTTTTCAACTCATTTTTCGTATTGTTCGCGTCGGTCTGAGCCTTTTTTCTCTCAACAACAGCAACGAACGCCATTTATTTGACGAAGGAAGAAAGGCGCGAGCCGTGTTCTTGTTCGGGGGGAAGAGCCTGCTGCTGTGTGACCCCGGATCAGAGTTGCGGTTATTACGGGGGGGCATATAGTAAATAGGGCCTACGATACGTAAAATAACCTACCTGGTATACATTTTCCTATTTTTACTATTAAAATACTACTACTGTGTGTGTTCTTCACATTAAACCGTTCTTTCTACCCGTCGACATTCAGCACAACCAGTGTCCGTGCCGGTTCTTCAATCCTAGAAGAGATACAAGTTTTGTGGGCACAAAGCTACGCCACAGAGATACTACGTTGCCACGTAGGCAGAAGTACAGCAGCAGAGTGGGCGATGCAATGCCATGTCATCATACTAGATACGACAGGCACGACATACATCTTTTATGACAGGGAAACGAAAGGAAACAATCAAAGAGAAAACAAAAACAAAGAAGACAAATCAAAAGAGAAAAAGAAAAAGAAAAAAATGAAAGCAAAAACTAGGAGAAACAATCTGTCGTGCCCCCCCCCCGCAGGCGAGGGGGCCAACACTTGAAAAAAAACGAGCTGGAAAAAAAAGGAAACATAACAAAAACACCACTGCTTGTAAACAGAGGAAGACAAAGAACCAAGGAAAAAATAAAAAAAAGGGAAAATAACAGGCAGACCAAAGCCCAAAGCACCCTCCAGGTGGCGGCAGCAGTTTGTGGTACGAGTAGTATAGCCAGGTTCTCCCTGCTAATCC